>CAISRK010000362.1 GCA_903887815.1 uncultured Bacteroidales bacterium
GGAATATGTGTAGATAATTAAATGAAAATAGTTAACCGAGAATGGGAAATGGCCGGTACGACTGTTTCCCATTTTCTTATAATATCCTTTCTATTTTAAAAACTATTTCCAGTTTCCCTATTTCCCAATTACTAATAACCTCCTCAAAACCAGGGGGAAATGCTCATACTCCAGTTCGTGGATTTTTGCCGCCAGCATGTCAGGCGTATCGTCCGGTTGAACCTTGCATGTAGCCTGGAAAATAATATCGCCTTCATCGTAGTGCTCATTTACATAATGAATGGTAATCCCGCTTTGTTTATCGCCTGCTGCTATTACCGATTCGTGAACCCTGGCCCCGTACATGCCTTTCCCTCCGTATAAAGGTAGAAGTGCCGGATGTATATTAATGATCCTCTGTGGAAATGCATTTAGAATATAATCAGGTATAAGCCAGAGAAATCCAGCCAGGATGATCCAGTCAACCTCCCTGGTTTTTAAATCAGCCAGAATGAATTGCGTATTATAAAACGTATCCCTGCCAAATAAAACAGAAGGTATCTCAAGATGTTTCGCCCTTTCAAGAACAAAAGCATCAGGCTTGTTGCAATAAATGGCTGCTATTTTCGGCATTCCGTCTTTTGCAAAATATTCAGCCAGTCGCTGAGCATTGCTGCCGTTGCCGGATGCGAAAACAGCTATGCGGGGGATTTTATTCATTGAGTATTGTTAATTTCAGAACCAGTATGCCGTGGCCCGGATTCCGGATATTTTCATTCATCAAAATAACAAAATCCTGCTGACATACGGGCAATATAGGTTAAAAGCACAATAAAAAACTCCAGGCCGGAACGCCAATACGTTTGTAATGCACTCAATATTAAAAACATATAGCATTGACCCGGTGTACGTTAAGCAGTATATCCTTAAAATAATCAAGGTAAATATTGTTTTATACTCTAATTTGTTATTTCTTTGCAGCATAAAAACCAATTAAAGCGTACAACAATGTCCGACATTGCAACAAGAGTAAAAGCTATCATCGTTGATAAGCTGGGAGTAGACGAAAAAGAAGTAAACCCTGCAGCAAGTTTCACCAACGACCTGGGTGCCGATTCACTGGACACCGTTGAACTGATCATGGAATTCGAAAAAGAATTCAACATTGCTATTCCTGACGATCAGGCTGAAAAAATCAGTACAGTAGGTGATGCTATCACTTACCTCGAAAGCAACGCAAAATAAGTAAATCTCATTCGATGAAGTTAAGGCGAGTAGTAGTTACCGGCCTTGGCGCGCTGACTCCATTAGGCAACACGGCTCCGGAATATTGGAGCGGGTTGGTTAATGGAGTTAGTGGTGCTGGCCCCATCACACATTTTGATACAAGCAAGTTCAAAACGCAGTTTGCCTGTGAAATCAAAAATTTCGACCCTTTAAATTTCTTTGATCGCAAGGAGGTCAGGAAATTTGACCCTTTTACCCTTTACGGCATGGTTTGTGCCGATGAGGCTGTGAAGGATTCCGGCCTGGAAGATGAAAAAATCGACCACGATCGTGTTGGTGTTATCTGGGCTTCAGGAATTGGTGGTATGACTACCATTTTCGATGAAATCTCAGGTTTTACTGCCGGCGATGGTACACCGCGTTTCAGCCCGCTCATGATCCCTAAAATGATTGCCGATATTGCTGCCGGGCAGATCTCGATCCGTTATGGATTCCGTGGTCCGAATTTTGCTACCGTTTCGGCATGTGCTTCGTCGGCAAATGCGCTGATTGATGCTTTCAACTATATTCGTCTTGATATGGCTGACGCATTTGTTACCGGAGGTTCCGAAGCAGCAATCAATGTTGCCGGGGTCGGCGCTTTCAATGCCATGCATGCACTCTCAACCCGGAACGATGATCCGTCAACGGCATCAAGGCCTTTCGATAAGGACCGCGATGGTTTTGTAATGGGTGAAGGCGGAGCTGCTCTTGTTTTTGAAGAACTTGAACACGCCCTTGCAAGAGGTGCAAAGATTTATGCTGAAGTCGCCGGAGCCGGAATGAGTGCCGATGCTTATCACATCACCGCACCACACCCTGAAGGACTCGGAGCCTTAAACTCGATGCGTGCCGCAATAAAAGATGCCGACATGACTACCGATGATATCGACCATGTTAATACACACGGCACCTCAACCCCGCTTGGCGATATTGCCGAAACAGCTGCCCTTGGCAAACTTTTCGGCTCACATTCATCAGGAGTATATGTAAACTCAACAAAATCGATGACAGGTCACCTGCTTGGTGCTGCCGGAGCTGTTGAAGCCATGGCATCCATTTTTGCTGTTCAGAATGACATTATCCCTGCCACGATCAATCACTTTACTGATGATCCGGAAGTGGACCAGTCACTTACATACGTATTCAATAAAGCATTGCATACAACTGTTAACGCAGCTTTAAGTAATACTTTCGGTTTCGGTGGACATAATGCCACGCTTATCTTCAAGAAATTCGTTAAGTAATTTTGCCTTTCGAAATTATCAGGCCTATCAGGGTATTTCTCTCTGAAGACAAACAACTTTTTGTAGCATTAAAAAATATTTTCGGGTATTACCCTGGAAATATTTTTTTGTATAAACTGGCTTTCCGCCATAAATCGCAGGCCATTGAACTCTCCAATGGCAACCGCATCAGCAACGAAAGGCTCGAATACCTTGGCGATGCCATACTTAGTGCCATAGTTGCCGATCATCTATTTAAAATGTTTCCTTATAAAGACGAAGGTTTCCTTACTGAAATGCGTTCGCGTATCGTAAGCCGGGCCCAGCTGAATAAACTTTCGGAAAAACTTGGTATCGATACCCTTATTCTTGCAAACAACGAGAGCAACAATGTATTCCGGTCGATGAAAGGCGATGCCTTTGAGGCATTAATCGGTGCAATTTACCTGGATAAAGGCTATAATTTTACCCGCCGGGTGATTATCGAAAAAGTCATCAACCAGCATTTCGACCTGCAGGACCTCGAGAATAACGACACAAATTACAAAAGCCGCATTATTGAATGGGCCCAACGCGAAAAACGTTCGCTTGAATTTGTTACCCTCAACGAAGTGGGGCATGGTTACAACAAACAATATGTAGTTGATGTTATGGTCGATAAAATCTCATTAGGCAAAGGGCGCGATTATTCCATTAAAGGCGCCGAACAGGATGCTGCAATGAAAGCATTGTTGCATCTCGAAGCCGAAAAGATTGTAACCTAAATTTATTCCTTCTTCTTTCATAATTACATGGCCTTGTTTCCCCGCTGACGCGCGTTTCACAACAAGGGCATTACATTAACTATTCTTATGGTCTGGTATCACATTTTCGGAGAAATTCTAATTATCCGAAGGCTATCAGGCATACTCCTGGATCCTTAGGCATGAGGAGCTCAACAGCCGGATTGCTTATGCGGAATTGCTTTGCATCGCAGGTCATAGTTGATTACCAGTGTAATAAACATATGCTTGTTAATTTCATAGTGCAGACTAAGTAGCATATGGCCTCTTTATTTAGTATATTTGATGAAAATAACAGTTCATCGAATTCTAAACATTAAATCCTCCAGCTATGAAACATGTTCATTTTCTTCGTGCAGGATTTTTCCTGGTATTTTTTCCGGTTTCCATTCTGATGGCTCAAATTACGCCACCCTCTGCCGCAGTTTCTCCTTTTACAAAGGGAAACTGGTGGTTCAACGCAGGTAACAATTTCTGGTTCGACCAGGATAAAGTAAAATCAAACGATACGGATGATGGCAAGGAAAATAGTTATGGGCTTAACCAATCGTTGTATTATTTTCCGGTTGATCACTTTGGTATAGGAATAAACTATCAATCCTCAAGGGATAACGAAAACCGGAATTCATACGACAGGATTACATCGTCAAACATTGTATACCTGAATGGAATGTACGGAACCTCTGTTAATGATAAGCTGAATCTGTACGGAAAGCTGGGTGTGGGATTCGGGGGAGAAAGGTCGAAATATACGGCGGGAACTTATTCAAATGATTACCAATATACTGACTTCGGGTATAATATGGCTGTTGGCGCCCCATACCCGCTCTGCCAGGAATCAGCTTTCACGTTCACTCCCGAAGCAGGCTGGTCGTATAAGCAGAGTAAAAGTGATTATAGTACGGAAAAAACAAGCGGGTTTTATTTTCAATCGCAGTTCACAGCATCGCTCCCTTGCGACGATTATGCTCACGACTGCGGCGAGGTTGACGATTATGATGACGACTGGTACGATGCAGGCAGTAATTTTGTTGGTGGAAATACGTACTTCAGGTTTTTTACCGGGCAGACAACTTCGGAATATTCAGGAGGTGATATGAACACTTACGAAAAGAATTATAACTATTTCTCACTCAATGCCGAATATATGCGCTATGTGAGTCATAATCTCGCTGTCGGAGCCGGTTTCGATACCTACTTGTCGGCTACCAACGATAAACAACATAGCACCAAGCAATCGCAGTCGAGCTGGATGTTTACTCCTAAAGTTCAGGCGAATCTGCCGGTTGACGGAAAGTGGAATAACTCTTACGGATATTTTGGGGGTGGGTTCGGGCTTTCAAAAACCAAATCCGAATCCTCTTCCTCAAGCAGTACCTCCAATTACATTCATACTGATGTTAACCTGGGAATCGGATATAATATTTTCTTTGCCCGCAGTTTTGCGTTATCTCCCTATTTAGGTTATGACTGGAATTCATCCAAGGAGAAATCATCTAATTATAAGACCAGTTACCATGGTTTTGAAGGCGGTTTTTATATCAGGCATTTCTTCAAAGCGGGCGAAACACGGCAGGCACAGGATAAGTGTCCGCCCAATCAATAAAAAAACCTGATTTTCTCTGAGAATTGATATTTGCCCGCTCATCTTTTGTGGCTTGCGTATACCTTAGCATGCCATGAATTAACAATTTTTATTACCCGGAAATACTCCGCTGCCGCATTGGAGAATTATTTGTTTTGATAATTCCTCTGAGATTCAAATTAGTACCTATAAATGTCCATCAGAAACAACCAAAACTTTAAACCGAAAGCGTAAATCCTGAATCGATTAGCAGTAGCTTTTTTAGTACCTTTGCTCTAATTAAGAGGTACGAATGAGCACACACGGATCGAACAAAGCCATTGTTTTCGCACTGGGAGGCAACCTGCTTATTGCCATTATCAAATATATTGTAGCCTTTATTACCGGCAGCGCTGCTATGCTTGCCGAGTCGATACATTCCACGGCCGACAGTTTTAACCAGGTACTTTTGCTTATCGGCCATAAAAGAGCAAAAAAATCGCCAAGCGAAATGCATAGTTTCGGTTACTCCAACGAAGTATTTTTCTGGTCGCTGATGGTAGCAGTGCTGCTGTTTTTTGTCGGTGCCCTGTTTTCGATTTACGAAGGCGTTCATAAACTGATATATCCCGAAGAAATTAAAAACATTTACTGGATTTTTGCCGTTCTGATCAGTTCTATCTTTATAGAGGCAAAATCGTTCCAGGTTGCTTTTGGCGAATTCCGTAAAACCACCAAACTGCCATTTTTCAAAGCAATTAAAGCATCCACACAGGTAAGCCTGATCGTTGTAGTGCTCGAAGATTCCGCTGCCATGGCAGGCCTTGTAATTGTGCTAGTTTCAACCTTGCTGGCCTGGCTTGTGAGCCCGGTTTTTGATGCAATCGGCAGTATTTCGGTTGGATTGCTGCTGCTATGTGTTGCAATTATGCTGATAGCGGAGGTTAAAAACCTTATCGTCGGCGAAAGCATGCCCCGCGAAAGCAGGCAAATCATGCGGAACATCATTCACAAGTACAGGCAGATCAAACATATAAACCGGCTTCAAACCATGGTTATGGGCGACAGCAGGTACCTGGTCCTGATATCGGTAGATATTGCTGATGATATGAGGGGCTCCGATGCAGAAGACTTGATAGAAGAGGTGAAACTGAAGCTTAAAAAAGAAATACCGGAAATAGGCACTATTTATATAGAAATACAGGATTCGGTAAGGAACCAGGCGGGGTAACCGGCGGTTGGAATCAGTAGGGCGTTATGATTTTTCGCAATAACTGATGAGGTGGGAAGGGAGAAGGGAGAGAGGAGAATTGATTTTCAACAGCTTTTCGTCTCACCTCACACCTCTCATTTCACACCTCTCACCTCCTCCGATCGATAATTTAAAAAGAAATTTAACAACAACAGCTTTATCAGAATCATGAAAACAAAGATAGTTGCCACCGTCGGCCCGGCCTGCTCAAGCCGCGAAATGTTAGGGAAACTTATTGAAGCCGGCGTTGATGTGTTCCGGCTGAACTTCTCGCACGGATCGTACAGCGATCACCTTACTGTAATCGAGCATGTACGTTCGCTGAACAAAGAACTTGGCACACATATCGCCCTGTTGGGTGACTTACAGGGACCAAAAATCCGTATCGGTGCATTTATTAATAACGAAGCCATGATGCCCGACGGGCATGAACTGGTGTTTACAACCAACGAATGCGCCTGCACCGGCGACAGGCTTTACATTACCTATCCTGAATTTGCACGCGATGTAAAACCCGGTGAGGACCTCTTGCTCGACGACGGCAAACTTTTATTCCGTGTAATCGAAACCAACGGAGTGGACGAAGTGAAAGTAAAAGTTATTCACGGCGGAATTTTATCGGGCAAAAAAGGTGTAAACCTCCCGAATACCGTGGTTTCGCTTCCATCGCTTACCGAAAAGGATAAACGCGACCTCGAATTTATTCTCGAACACGGATTGAATTGGGTAGCTTTATCGTTTGTAAGAAAAGCGGAGGATATCAGGTACCTGAAACAGGTTATCAAAGAAGCGGGGATTACCGAAAACGTACCGGGTATAATTGCAAAAATCGAAAAGCCGGAAGCCGTTAAAAACATGGATTCGATTATTGCCGAAACGGATGCCATCATGGTTGCCCGGGGCGATCTTGGCGTTGAGCTTCCGTTGGAACAGGTGCCACTTGTACAGAAGGAACTGATCAGGAAATGCAACCAGCTTGCTAAACCTATAATTGTTGCCACCCAGATGATGGAAGGCATGATAACCAACATCAGGCCTACGCGTGCCGAAGTAAATGATGTGGCTAATTCGGTTCTCGACGGGGCGGATGCAGTTATGCTCAGCGGTGAAACTTCGGTAGGGAATTACCCCGTTGAAGTGGTTGAGACCATGGAAAAAATTATTAACGAAGTGGAGCAAACCGAAGCGATTTATAATAAACCCCACGTTGCAAACTGCGCTGATAAAGAACGGGTTATATCCGATTCGGTGTTGTCGGCGGCATGCAATATGGCTGTCGAAGCCAATGCCAGCGCAATCATAGCCATGACCATAACCGGTTATTCCGCACAGCGTATCAGCAGTCAGCGACCAAAGCAGGATATTTTAATTTTTTCAGGCAATCATTTCCTGTTATGCCGCATGAACCTGGTTTGGGGAATCAAGGGGTTTTATTTCGATAAAATTGTTACTTCCACAACCAAAACATTCAAAGCTATAACTGAACAGCTTATAAGTGAAAAGCTTATCAAAAAAGGCGACCTGCTAATTAAGGTTGCCAGCACGCCTATTTATGTGGCAGGGCAAACGAATACGGTAAAGATGGATTATGCTTAAATAGAGTCTCTTGTTACTGGTTACTGGTTGCTGGCTATTGGTTGCTGGCTCAAACAAAATAATCCAAATCCGAAATCCGAAATCAAACATCCGAAATTAAATGGCCCGCATACCACGTCTTGAACCCGCCTTTGAACCGGCCGATGCACTTATTGGTATTGCAACATCAATTCCTGTTATTCAACTGGTTCATTTTATCAATAACCTCTCATTTCTTGCCCTGGTGAGGGAAGAAGACCTGCCTGTATACTTCGAAAAAACGGATACGCTCAATAGCTTCAAATTTTTTTATTACCAGGACGAAGATTACAGGAGCGATTTCTGCCTGTTGACCAACAGCAGCGCAGGAATTGTGCTTCTGCCTACACACAGGCAATTCAGTTATTTCCTTATTATACACGGCGCTATACCCAATGAAAAGGTAAGCCGCCTTGTTTCGCAGGTGAAATCGATAAGTGGTGTTCAGCTGGCTGTTAGTATAAAACAGGAAACCGTTAAAGAATTAGGCCCGGTGCTGCAGGACCTGGAACTTCATCTTACTGAGCTGAAAAAGAAAAAAAATGAGAGCCAGAAACGAATAATGCCATCAGCCGAAGATCAATGAAAGGAAAAATCCTGGTTACCATTCAGTTTACATGCTTAGCGCTTCTTGCCATTTTTACAAACTGGCTTATACTGAAATGGTGGGTTTTTATCCTGCTTTCAGTTTCCGCGTTCCTGGCATTTTGGGCTATGGCTATTATGAAATATGGGAACTTTAATATTGTTCCGAACCCGGTAGAGGATGGCACAATGGTATCAAGCGGGCCTTATAAACTGATCCGCCACCCGATGTACGCCTCCATTTTTATTTTTGCTGCTGCTTTGCTTGCCGGCCAGTTTGATTATGTGAAATTAGCCATCAGCCTGGCACTGCTTGCATGCCTGGTGGTAAAAATGAGTTTTGAGGAAGATTTACTTTGTAAACATTATCCCGGCTATAAAGCCTATATGGGAAATACAAAAAGGGTTATACCATTTGTTTGGTGACATTTAAACTTAAGCATTCGGATTAAACGGGAAGTGCCAGGTACCATGTTCCGTGTGCCTTAAGTACGCGAATCCAGCCACTCCTTATTCTCCTTGTTGCACCTTCTCATTGTCTCCTTGTCTTCCCTACCCGGCCGACTCAAACTGCTTAAGGAAGCGCAGGTCGTTTTCGCTGAACATACGCAAATCTTTTACCTGGAATTTAAGGTTTGTAATGCGTTCGATTCCCATTCCGAAAGCGTAACCCGAATATTCACGGCTGTCGATGCCGCAGTTTTCGAGCACAGCCGGATCAACCATGCCGCAACCAAGTATTTCGACCCAGCCGGTATATTTACAAAAACTGCAGCCTTTACCACCGCAGAGGTTACATGAAATATCCATTTCGGCCGAGGGTTCGGTGAAAGGGAAATACGAAGGGCGCAACCTGATCTGCGTATCGGGGGCAAACATTTCGCGGGAGAAATACAATAAGGTCTGTTTCAGGTCGGCAAACGAAACATTGCGGTCGATGTACAATCCTTCGACCTGGTGAAAGAAACAATGCGCGCGGGCCGAAATGGCTTCGTTGCGGTAAACCCGCCCGGGAAAGATAGCGCGTATTGGCGGTTTTGTATTTTCCATCACACGGATCTGAACGCTTGACGTATGGGTGCGCAGCGCAATATCGGGATCTTTCTCTATGAAGAATGTATCCTGCATATCGCGTGCCGGGTGTTCGGGCGGGAAATTGAGTGCTGAGAAGTTGTGCCAGTCGTCCTCAATTTCAGGACCTTCGTTAACAGTGAAACCCAGGCGCGTAAATATGTTTATCATTTCGTTGCGCACGATCATCAGCGGATGGCGGGTACCGGGTTCGCGGAAACCTGCCGGTTTGGTAAGATCATCATCAGATACGGCGGTTGAAGCCGTGCCCCCGAAAACATCTTTCAGATCGTTTACTTTATCCTGAGCGGCAGTTTTCAAAACGTTAAGTAACTGGCCCACATCACGTTTCTGATCACCGGGAAGGTCTTTAAATGCATCAAACAAATCCTGTAAAAGGCCTTTACGACCCAGGAAACGGATGCGGAACTGCTCCATCTGGTCGGCACTCTGAGCTTCAAATTGCTTAACTTCGTCCAGTAAATGATTGATTTTGTCTTTCATACGCTCAAAAAATAACTCCCGCACATAGGCTGTACGGGAGTTGCAAAGGTCGGGAAAAGTTTTAAAACGAAAAAGATTTTTGTGACTGATCAGGTTCGTATGGCTTTCTTACCAAACATTGGAAATTCCGGAATCCTTAAAGTACTTTCACGGTCATTTTGATATCATTATAGGGTTTATCGCCGGGAGCCGTTGATACGGCAGCAATTTTATCAACCACATCGAGTCCTGAAACCACTTCGCCGAAAACAGTATAAGCGCCATCAAGGTGAGGCGTTCCGCCAAGTGTTGTATAGGCTGTGCGCTGCTCGGGAGTGAATTTTTTACCCATCTGCGATTCGAACTGGGTGAGCTGGGCCTCAGTATACTTTTGACCCTGAACAATGTAAAACTGCGAACCCGAAGAAGCTTTCATAGGATTATCGGTACGTGCAGCAGCTAAGGCGCCCTTTTTATGAAAATGATTTGGCATAATTTCAGCAGGAATTGTATTGGTTAATTCCGCTTTACCAGCAGCCGGGCCGCCACCCTGGATCATAAACCCTTTGATTACACGGTGAAATATTGATCCATTGTAAAACCCTTCGTTCGCGAGTTTAATAAAATTGTCGCGATGCTTTGGGGTATCATTGTAAAGGGCAACCGTTATATCACCCATATCGGTGTGGATAAGCACTTTGGTCATTTTTTGTGCGTCAAGTTCCATCATAAAAAGGAAGGTAAGTGTTAATGTTAAAAAGAGTGAACGTTTCATTTTTTCTAGGTTTAATTTGTTGCTTTAACGTTTATAGTGGGTATTTATTATATTTTGCTGACTAAAGGGGCGAGGGACGGGGGACGGGGGACGAAAATAATTGTCTGGCTTGGGTCTTGGAATTTGGAGTTTGGGTCTTGGGACTTATGAAGCAGACTGTTTGAAGGATGCAAATTATTTTAGCACAGTAATCGTAACAGATATATCCTTTACAGGACGGTCGTTGGTGTCAGTCTTAACGGCTGCAATTTTATCTACAACATCCATGCCACTTATCACCTCGCCAAAAACGGTATAAGCGCCATCGAGGTGAGGGGTTCCTCCGACGGTTGTGTACACACGGCGCTGTTCATCCGTAATCTTAAATGGTTTGGTACGCATATACTGTGCCTCAACAGCATCGTGGTATTTGCCTATCACCTGCCGCATACTGGCGGTATCGCGGTTTTCGGCCATAGCCCTGAACGCTTTAAGTTCATCTTCTTTCCCGTCCTTTTTCAACAGGTTCATCATAATATACTGCTTGGTGCGCCGCTCAACTTTAAGTTCAACCGCATCGAGTTCATCATTTGTAAACACCTTGCCCTGCACGATATAAAACTGCGAAGCTGACGAAGCTTTAAGCGGGTTTACGTCGTCATTTTCGCGGGCTGCAGCAAATGCACCACGTTTATGCAGGTACGAAGGCACATATTCGAAAGGAATGGTGTAAGTAGTGTCGCCATCACCCAATAAAGCGCCTGGTTTTGCATTTTTCGAGCCTGGGTCGCCTCCCTGGATCATGAATTTCTGTATAACCCTATGGAATAAGGTACCGTTAAGGTAGCCCGCTTCGGTAAGTTTTATGAAATTCTCCTTATGTTTCGGAGTGCTGTCGTAAAGCTGGACAACAATGTCGCCATAGGAAGTTGAAATCTTGATGCGGGTTTCCTTTGTCCGGGATGTGCAGGCTGCAAAAATCAAGGCCAATAGCGCAATACTAAATACCTTTTTCATATGAGTTTGTTTAAGGCGAAATATTCAGTAGATGGAACCCTTCAAGGGTTCGATTAATTCTGAAAATTAATCTTTAAATCCTGTTTTCACACTGGTGTAACACTTGCGGCAAAGCGGTTCATAACTTTCCTTTTCACCCAATACAACAAGTTTTTCGCTTGCGATGGTGCGGTGTGAGTATTGAGCAAGGTCGCCGCAGCGCATGCAGATAGCGTGCACCTTGGTAACATATTCGGCAGTAGCCATCAGTGCCGGTACAGGGCCGAAGGGTTTGCCCTGGAAGTCCATATCAAGGCCCGCAACCACCACTCGTATGCCCTGGTTGGCAATATAGTTGCATACAGCGGGTAAATCGTCATCAAGGAACTGGGCTTCATCAATACCCACTACATCCATTCCTTCGATATAAAGAAGAAGTTGTGAAGCATTCTGGATTGGGATGGAACGTATGCTGTTCTCGTTGTGTGAAACAACATTTGTTTCATCGTACCGTTTATCTATTTCCGGCTTGAAGATTTCCACCTTTTGCCTGGCAATACGCGCACGGGTAAGCCTTCGGATAAGTTCCTCCGTTTTACCTGAGAACATGGAACCAACAATAACTTCGATCCAACCCCTGCCCTGGGAAGGATTGCTGGTGGATTTTTCAAGAAACATAAGCTTTGTAGTTTATTCTTTGCTAATTTTATCGCACATTAACGAACGCAAACTTAATAAATAATTGTTTCGGAAAAGCCTTACCGCTTCGCCAAAACAGAAAATCTTTCAACACACCATAAACTAATTTTAACACTTTCGATTGCCATGGATTTAAACCGACTTACACGTGAAGCTGACGAACAGATCAGGAAAGTTGTTGCACGATATAATCAATTGTACATTCCAACCGGTACTGTTTCGCAGGTTGAACTTGACCTCCTGCTTGATGAACTCCGTAAATTGTACGATACCTTTAAAACAATAGGTCATTTGAACCAGGAACGACAGCATCATTCGAAAAAGCCGGAAGTCACGGTGCGACCTCC
>CAISRK010000363.1 GCA_903887815.1 uncultured Bacteroidales bacterium
AAAAGGTTGATGTTCCTCCTGTATAGGAATAACAGGCTTCAGCTCCCGATGCAGGAATCCCTGGCAGCGAAGTCAGTGATCCTGTTTTTGTGAATGCCCCATCAGGACAAGCTACAGTGAGAGTATACGAAGTAGCCGATACCTTGGTAAAGGTAAATTTTGCTGTATAAAAGCAATTGCAGCAACTTACTTTTTCGTCGATTCCGGCTGACCACCATGAAGGAGTAAGGGAAGTGTTATCCCATGGCCCAACGCCAAAGTGACCTGCAACCTTAGGATCGACCGACCATGTTTTGGAAGCATCACCTGTAAGGTTAGTAATCATGGATGCAGGAGGAGAATAGTCGCTGCGGATAGTAAATTCTTTGGTTGCAAGTGAGGTTGTCCCGCCCTTACCGGTTACTTTAACTGTAAGCCGATACTTAAACGTACCCGGGGTGGTATATTGCTTGGTTATAGTTCCTGTAGGAATGTTAACCCAGGTTACATCATCATTTGCATCATAATCCACACTATAGTTTAGTGCATTATCAGCCGTAACCGTAATATTTACTTTACCTGAACCGTCGCCGTTGGGATGTGTTGCATCCACGCCAACTATTTCGGTAGTAATAGCTATATTTGATGGAGCAGTTAAATCTCCCAGAGCATATTCCTGCTTCTTGCAAGCGCTGAATACAAGGATCAGTGCTGCAATTCCTATAAAGGTTTTAAAAGTATTTTTCATGAGTATCATTTTTTTAATTTGTTAGGACGAAGTTATCAACATAAATGATTGCTCCTGCACCATCTGCCGCATCGTTGTACCTGAGAACCAACTGGGTAAACCTGGCTCCTGCAGGAATCGAAGTGTTCGTGCTGAAATCGAATACCAACTCTTCCCATGCACCTGATTTGGTAACAGCTGTCTTAACAATTGCACCCCAGGGATTTGCAGCTGTTCCACCAACGGCCCACTCGAGTTCAACATTAAGTTTCTTACCAATCATTGCAGCATCAGGATTATAAACCATCACCTTTATTTTTTTGCCATAAGCAAAATTGATAGGGATATTCAGAGGGCTGTAGGTTCCGCTCCATCCTTGCTGGCCTCTTACGAATTTACCAACATTTGCACTGGTATTGATCCCACTTGGATTTGGATTTGCTACTTTACTGAAACTCTGGTTATCGCCAAAAGTTCCAAAGAAATAGTCCATAGTTGCACTTTCGAACGACAAAGGAAAACCAAAGAGAGTCATAACTTTATCGGTTTTAGCTAATCCGCCGCTTAAAGCCGTAACCTTGAGGTCATAAGGACCGCCTGCAGCATAAATATGTGCAGGAAGTTTTGCTCCCAGAGCGAGCGGGGTTCCAACTTCGTTGGTAACATCACCGTAATAAACTAAAAATGATTTGGCATATTTGGCGGTTGCACTAACAACCATATCACTTTCAATTTTGATTGTTACTTCTTCAGGAGCCCTGTAAGTAACGGTGAGAGGATAAGTAGTAGAGGTACTCTTACCAGCCAAATCGATAGCAACAATAGTAACGGTATAGCTTCCTTCAGCAGGATATGTATGTGTAACACTTGCACCCGGAGCAACGGTTGCCGATGCTGCAGTGCCTGTGCCATGACCGAAATTCACAGTAAAGGAAGCAATTCCATCTCCAAGAGGAGTTATTTTAACAATTCCCGAATTATCATTGGTGATATCGAATATTTTCGACGGATTAGCTGAGTTAATGGAATTCACAAAGGATAAATCCTGGTCAACTCCTTCTATCTTGGTACAACTTGAGGCAGCAACTATTAAAAACAGCAGACTGCATATTAAGTTCATTTTTTTCATGTCTCTAAGTTATTATTGAATATACCCTTGGTTTTGAACTAATTTGGTACCCAGTAATTCGGCGTTAGGAATCGGGAATACTTCATTTTTGTTTGCCGTGAATCCCCTGCTTGCCAGTTTCGAAGCAGCATCGCCCCAGCGAACCAAATCAAAGAAACGCTCTCCTTCACCTGCTAATTCCAGCCTGCGCTCAGCTTTAATAGCTGCCAGTGAAACAGGAACTGTCGATAAACCAACTCTGGACCTTACTGCATCCAGCAGAGCCTGTGCCCTTGCACCTGTTCCGCCTAAAGCTTCAGCTTCCATAAGGTAAGTATCAGCAAGACGGATAACATAACTGTCCTGTTTGTAGTTCAGCACTGCATCACCACCTAATGTGGTTACATCAGCCTGGGTAGGCATGTATTTTTTGAAGAAGTAACCAGTATTTTTGTAACCTTCAATGTAACTAGCCTTACCTGCAGCACTAAGTGCTTTCAGGTCGAATACGGTTGAGGAGAAACGCGGGTCAGCTTTAATTGCATCATAAAAATCCTGGGTAAACACATTGAAACTCCAGCCTGAAGGTAATGCGGGTGCAGGATCAGCTACTTTTGTATAACCCCTCGGGCCAACCATTACGCAAACCGTGTTGCCTTCGTCGGAACCTGATCCCCAATTACCCCAACCTCCAAGACCGAGATTGGTATGGCAGGTAACTAAAATTGCCTCGCTGTTAAATTTGTTGGCAACAACCCACAGGTCGCTGAAATTTGTCAGAAGTTTATACCCATACTGGCTGGTTCCGCCAGGTGTAGCGCCGTTAACTTCTGCAAGCTGTGCAGCCGCAAGCGCACCCTTTTTCTCATAGAGGTAAACTTTTCCGAGTAAAGCCTGAGCAGCTCCTTTAGTGAAACGTCCGGCTTCGGTTGTTAATGCTACGGTTGGAGGTAAAACAGCAATAGCCTCAGTCAGATCTTTTTCAATTTGCAAATAAACACTTTCAGGAGTTGCCTGAACTACATCGTACATATTTGTTGCGGTCAAAGGCTCAAGGAGTAACGGAATGTTTTTGAACATACGTACAAGGTCAAAATAGCATAATGCGCGCACAGCTTTAGCTTCAGCTTCGTACCTTGCTTTTAAGGTTGCATCCATTGTAGTGGAAGGAAGCTTTGAAAGAAGCATATTAGCTTTGAAAACACCCTGGTAATAATCGTTCCAGAAACTTGCCGGAATTGTAAACTGGGTTAGTGAGTAATCCGAGAAGCCCTGTATTCCGGCTCCGTCGCTTGCTCCGCCACCGCCTGCAAACTGATCGTCCGATCCTGCGTTCATCATAGTGATCATGTTTTCAAATCCACCTGAGTTTTTACGCATAACATCGTAAACCCCAACCAGAGCCGAATAAGCCTGAGCCTGATCCAGGTAATAGTTGGCTGTCAGGAACTGACCTTTTGGTGCGATATCCACAAAATCTTTTTTGCAGGATACCAGCGATAAAACCATTGCGGCAGCAATAAATAAGAAAGTATTTCGATTTTTTTTCATTTTCTTTAAATTTTGTTTGTGAGTGTTTTAATTTAATAAAGCACAGCTTTTTACAAATGAATTATCATTGGTAAAAATTAAAATTGCAGTTGGAGTCCGGCTATGAATGAACGTGCCTGAGGATAGAAACCTTTGTCAATTCCATAGACACCACCGCCGATTTCAGGATCGTATCCCGTGTAACCGGTGAAAGTAAACAGGTTCTCCGACTGAACATAAATCCGCAAACGGCTTACATCAATTTTCTTCAGCAGTTCGCTGTTGATTGTATAACCAATCTGGAGTTGTTTCAGACGGAAATAATCACCCTTTTCGAGGTAGAAATTTGACATGCTGCTAAAGTTCCCGTTAACATCGTTGCTGGTAAGACGAGGATAATCATTCGAAGTACCTTCGCCTGTCCAACGGCTCATTGCTATTGTCTGCCAGTTTGAATACTCTATATCCAGGCGTCGTAAGCCCTGGAATATTTTGTTGCCGGCTGCTCCCTGTCCAAAGATCATGATATCGAATCCTTTGTAGGCAGCGTTTATTGTCAAACCATACGTATATTTAGGAATGCTCGATCCAAGGAAAGTTTTATCTTTTTCGGTAATTAAACCGTCACCGTCTGTGTCAACCCATTTCCAATCGCCGGGTGAAGCTTTAGGCTGGATCAAACCGCCGGTTGAGTTAACATTAGCATTCACTTCGGCCCAGCTCTGGAAAATACCATCAGTCTGATATCCGTAGAAAGCATTATATGGTTGTCCAACCTCGATCCTGGTAACTGGTCCCATCGATTGGAATGTTGCACCACCTGCAATAAAATTGGCGTCCGAATTTACATAGGTAACTTCGTTTTTGAGGTATGCAAAGTTTCCGTTTGCTGAGAAGGTAACTTCACCGATTGTTTTATTATAGCCTAATTCAACTTCAACCCCTTTATTTTCCATGTCAGCAACATTTCCAACAGGAGCTGATGAAACTCCAACATAACCCGGGATCGGGATAGTGCGGAGAATACCGGTAGTTTTTTTCTTATAAATATCAACTACCAGGTTGAAGTTAGTTAAAAATCTTGCATCGAAACCAATGTTCAGCTGCGAAGTTTCTTCCCAGTGTAAATCAGGGTTATCAAGTGTTTTAGGAGCATAACCGGTTGTAATATTGCCGGAATTTCCAAGCGTATAATTAAAACCACCGATTACTGTAGCCAGGTACCCAAAATCGCCAATGTTATCATTACCGTTTACACCATAACCACCCCTGATTTTCAAGGAGTTTACGATATTATTGGTTTTCCAGAAACTTTCGCTCGATACAACCCAACCCAATGAAAATGATGGGAATATACCATATTTGTAGTTGGCACCAAACCTTGTGGAACCGTCACGACGAATAATACCGGTGAACATATATTTTTCCTTGAAGTTGTAATTTACACGGGTAAATAAGGAAGAAATTTTATGCTCGGTAAAATCCCAGGTTCCTGAAATTCTGCTGGCTTGCGGAATATCGAAATTAAAAGAAGCATCCTTATAACTTGTAATAGGAAGATTCTGAATCGTATTGCTGGTACCAAATCCTATCCCATTAACATAAGCACCCTGCCCAAGCAGAATACTAAATTCATGATCCTGGATTTTATTGCTATAGGTTAAAGTATTCTCCAGGTTCCAGTCGAATCCCTGCTGATTACTCATACCATAATTATTTACGCCATTCGATGTTGATGGATTTAGGTAATAAACAGGTGTATAACCTCTCCAACCCCAATATGCTAATTTTGCACCGGCAGCTGTTCTGAATTTCAGATGGCTGTTGACATTAATATCGAGATAGGCATTTCCTGCGAAATCATCTGACCAGTTATACTGACCCAGGCGTGTTTGGGTGTAAGCCAGTGGGTTAGTCATTTCCTGCCCAACATTTGGCGAGATTCCGTAAGGATTGCCATTGGCATCTCGTATTGCAGAAGCTGGATAGAAAGTCGTGTTACCTGCAAGTATAGGATCGGTTTCAACGACAGGTGTAATCGGGTCGAGGTTGATGGCCGAACTCAAAGGACCGCCAAATTCGCTGTTCGTATTTCCGATACCAATTGATTTCTGATGTGTATAACCGAAGGTTTGTCCAAACGTAAAAACTTTCGATATTTTATGTTCGGAATTCAAACGGAAGCTTATCTTGTTATAATTCGAAATTTCGGTTGCTACAATACCTTCCTGGTTTGTAATACCAACCGATGAATAAAATGTTGACTTGTCGTTACCACCGCTTACACTCAGTTCATGCGAATAACGTCCGGCACTTGTGTTGAATATTTCTTTCTGCCAGTCGGTTCCAACTCCATAATCTTCAGTTGGGAACTTAGGAGCTAAACCACCATTTGTCTGGCGTTCGTTAATTAAGGCTGCATATTGTGATGCATTGCATAATTGTAAAATTTTAGCCGGAGCCGATGTGCCGTAGAAAGCGTTGTAATTCACAACCATTTTACCTGCCTGGCCTTTTTTGGTAGTAACAAGGATAACACCCGTTGCGGCCCTTGTTCCGTAAATAGCTGCCGAGGTAGCATCTTTCAGCACTTCGATGGAAGCGATATCCGATTGATTCAGATATCCAATTCCGTCAGCTGAAACAACCACTCCGTCAACAACCCAGAGCGGATTGTTTCCACCATCACCAAAGGTAGTTACACCACGGATGCGGATGGTTGATGCTGAACCCGGCTGTCCTGAGTTTGCTGCAATGGTTACACCGGAAACACGGCCCTGGAGAGCCTGCTCGACACGGCCATTAGGGATTTTTTCCATATCCTTGGCTTTCACGCTGGAAATGGCTCCCGTAACAACACTTTTCTTTTGAGTACCATACCCTACAACCACAACTTCCTGCAAATTTGTTGCGCTTTCGGTCAGTACTACATCAATAACCTTGCTGCTGGCAGTTACGGTAACTTCCTTCGCATTCAATCCGATGAATGAAAACACGAGCACCTCGTTCACCTGGACACTAAGGGTATAATTCCCGTTAATGTCGGTGGTAGTGCCTCCGGTTGTCCCTTTAACCATAATGGTGGCTCCGGGAAGAGGCAGGTTATCCGCTGCTGATTTAACAGTTCCCTTAATCTGTACCTGCTGGGCGATGGCCCAGAACGAAAAAATTAAAAAGAATGTACTAAGTAGTAGTTTTTTTTTCATAACATTAATGTTTGATTACATGTTAATTGATTGTTGATTGATGGTTTGTTGACTATATATTCGACTTGGTTGATTTTAAATTTCGTTTAAGCGAATCTGCCCGTTCCAAATAGGAAAGCAGATTGAAGAATTGGTTCGAGGATTTATCATACGCTTAATTTTTGTTCGACTTCGATTTGAATCGTATAAAGATAATTCATTATTAAGTCACTGACAAACCCGGCA
>CAISRK010000364.1 GCA_903887815.1 uncultured Bacteroidales bacterium
CAGTGTGTACATCGAAGCCGAAGGTGATTCCGGACAACTGGAAATATTTATATCTATTTGCAAACAAGGCCCTTACCATGCTGTGGTACTGGAAACGAATATCCAGTATTGCCCAATGCAGGGCTTCCAGGTTTTTGAGATCAGGTGAGGGCTTAGCGGATTGGCAGCCTTCGTTAAAAACTTCAGGATCATTAAAAAAGGATAATCCACAAAGGACACAAAGAAGAATCGAAAACCACAAAATTCGGGTTCCGCGAGTTTCCGAAATTCAGGTATAAAACAAAGTGATCAGTCAGGGGTTATATTTTGTAACTTTATATAGCATTTGCCCCTAAACATAATAATACGGGCACAGAGAGTTCAATCTTAATCCTAAAACCCAAAACTATGGCTTACGATTTTTCACTTTCGAGCGAAGTGCAGGCTAATGGCCGTACGGCTGATTTTGCAAAGCTCAATGGATCGGCACAACCAAAATTCCTTATAGGTAAGCGTACCATGTACCAGGGCAATACCGGCTTGTACAATACCCAGATTTCGCCCGGCCTGGTTTATGACCCTGCTGTATATTCTGCCGAATCCGGTTTCTGGGCGCATTTTATTTATCCTACTGCTATGGCCGAAAGCAAAGGTTCGTATTTATGCCTGAATACATACGACAGCGCCAAATTCACCTTCAGCTTCATGCAGTATGCAGCCCATGTGCCCGACGGTGATTTTGTGAAATTTTTCCACAAACTGCTTGTACTCCCCGATGCAGCAAATTATTTCCCCAAACTGGTGCTAAAAGATGCAAGGATATTTTATAAAAACAATAACGGTTCCTTATCACAACTGGAAAGCTCAGCATCAACGCAGGCCCTGATGGACTACTTTAATCCTTCGCTGTCGGAAATCGAGAACCAGGAACTTATCTGTTCCGCCCGCATGGTACACTGGGCAACTAACAGTGCTGAACACCGAAAAATACAGGTTGACACCGCCATACAGCACTTTAAGAACAACATGATTGAATACAGCCAGCGTTTCAACCTGGATGGAGTACCGGCAAAGGTATGCCAGGTGATCTGCGATATCCGCCACCAGGGCCGGGCTAAAAACGACCGTATTGCCAATGCATTGAATACCAACGGGAACTATACCCTGGCATTTACAAATCTCTGTTCGATAGGCGAGACAAATTATTCCGACAGGATAAAAACCCTTCGCAATACCATCAACAGTTTACTAACTGCAGGGATTTTCAACAAAAAGTATGTAAGTGCAACGAATTCGTTTGTCGATTTGTAATTACCGAACCCAAATCTCACAACTCTGTATCACGTACCTTACAGGAGATTATTCATCTCTTTGAACGAGATCCATCGAAAAGGCTGGCAAACAAACTGCTACATATTCGGCGCCTCCACTAAACGGGCTGCTGTATTGCACCCATTCACCACTGCCGGTTAGTATAGCCTGCCCTTCGCTTACCAGGAATTCTTCCCCGCGGGTAACTACCTTTAGGGTGCCTTTCAGTACCAGGGTATACTCATTAAACTCGGGACACTGCCCTGGTTCTACCCATCCTTCAGGGCTGGTCATTTTTGCTATGCTGACCTCCGAAGTACTGCTGTTTACACGGCCGAAAAACTCTTCAATCCTCTTTTCCTTGTTGCCTGCTGCTTTTATAAGCGTCGGTCCCTGAATGTATTGTATCATAGTTCTGTGTTGTTGTTTCTATATTATAAGGGTTGTTAGTTGCTGGTGACTGGTGACTGGTTACTAGTTGCTGTGCACTCTGCTCTGTGTACTCTGCACTGCTTTCTGCTGGCTGGTCATTGGTTAATTTTAAAGGAATCTATATGATTAATCTCAGAATAATCCCATTCACAAATCCTCAAATTTTCAAATTTAACCCGTCAACTTCACCGCCCTCAGCACTTCCCGTTTACCAGCCGGTCCCGGAAGTTTTTCAATTGTAAATCCGGCTGAAAGAAGTGCGCGTTTAACCGTTCCTTTGCAGCTGTATGTTACCAGTACACCACCAGATTTCATGCATCTGAAAAGTTGCTCAAAGACTTGTACTGTCCAGAGTTCCGGCTGCACATCTGGCCCGAAGGCATCAAAATAAACCAGGTGGAACTGTTCGTCCTTCAGCGATATTTCTTCGAGTTTTGCATGTATTTTACTGATAATAAAATAGTCGCTGAGAAATGACGGATATACCCAACCGGCTTCATGCAGTTTACGGAAATACCCGGCAGCCTCGGTTCCTCCAATGCGTTCAGGATAATTCAGCTTTTCAACCAGCTCCGGATCGACAGGCTCTGGCTCAATAGCAATGTAATTTATTTTCCGGCGCTGCTTTTTTGCTTCAAGAACTGTAAGCAACGCATTAAGCCCTGTGCCGAAACCCACTTCCAGCAGGTTAATCTCCTTTGTACAGACTGGCATGTAATGCAGGCCGTTATGGATAAAAACGAGTTCCGATTCCTGCAGGGCACCGTTCACGGAATGGTAATGTTCGTTCAATCCTGGCACAAACAAGGTATGCGAGCCATCAGAAGTAGTTTCGAGAGTTATTTTTTTCTTGTCCATTTATTTATTGAAAACGAGGTACAGGTCCGCGGCAGTATCAGGCAAAGGGTAACTTCCAACCAAAGCTGCCGACTGGATTGAGTATATTTCAAGCATTTTACCGGTGCATGTATAGATTTGCAAAGCTAAGGGATCGTATGAAATTTCGCTGTTAATTGTTTTTGAAATAAATTTTGAAAGGGCATTGGTGCTGAGTTCATACCGGTACAGTCCGACATTTGTCGAAATAAAATAGTTGTCGTTATCCATTTTGATAGCTTCATGAAACTGTCCTTCAGGCAGGGTACGCATAGGCACGAAGGAATTATCAATACCACTCCAGATGGAAATATCACCATGACCATTAACATTGCTGAAAACCAAAACGTTATCGGAGGTTGTATTGATCATCCCAATCACATCCTTTTGAATAAACTTTGTATAAATCATTTTACCACCCTGGTTATGAAATGCAACCAGGTTCGTGTTGGCACTGAAATCATCTTTAAATGAAGCTAGTATAAGGTTTTTGGTATAAACCGAAAAATCAGGATATGAATTAAGAAATGTTTCGGATTTGTATATCTCGTTCCCGTACTTATCATATCCCCTGATATTCCCTTCGTAGCAGGCCACATATAAAAGCGGCGAAGTAAACGAAATCCCCTCGAACCACCGCTGTGATGAGTTAAAACCAGGTTTCACCAACCAGGCAGCATTTCCGCCAGGTAGTTTTACAGCAGCCAGACCGGAGAGGTATTTTCCGCAAAAGTAAAAAAGGGAGGCTCCGGGATTAACAGCTGAACCGCAGTAATCACCTGTGTGCGAAGCAAGTTCTTTCCAGCCGCCGGATTCCGGCAGAGAGTATGCCTGCCAGGAGTCTGCCATTGGATGAGTAACTATGAGAGGATAAAGCAGTTTACGAGGCAGTTCATGTACCTGTATTTCGATGAAACGGTTCGTAATATTCTCACCGTCCGATGCCTGGAACCTGAGATTATACACAGCGCCCGGGAGCAAAGGATCATCAATTATATATTCGCCTGCGAAAGTGTAAGGATTAGTAACCAGAACGCTGCCTACAGCTGCCAGGGCTGGCTTATTGTCTTTATCAACAAGTTGAACGCTTACACTTTTAAGTTGTGTTTCGTCGCTAAATATAGCTTTAAACTTTATTGTGTCGCCGTTTTCATAAATTGTTTGTGAGGCAGGCAAAATAACAGTAATTACAGGGGATTCTGTATCTGAAATCTTTTTGCAGCCAACTGCGATTGCAGCTGTAAGAACAACTGATAAACAAAGAAAAATCCAGTACCGTGTAAACATGCAATAAAATTACGCCAATTGAAGCAAAGAGGAATAAAAGTTCGTAATTTTATATCAGATAGTGAACCTGATGGTTAATTTTAGCACCTGATTCTTTTAATTTCGAAAACTTCAGGCCGCTTTCCCGGGCAAATAATCTTCTCTGTGCTATTGATTTCTTTTGCTATCATCCTACGTTCTGTTTGTATAGCGATTGAAAACCAGGATTCGATTCAAATGATTAATTACAATTATAAAACTTTGGATTATGCTGAACAAAATTGAAATTGAAAACGTACTCTTCCTGGATATTGAAACTGTTCCGGCTGTTGCCGCATACAGCCAGCTGAACGAGCGTATGCAAAAACTCTGGAACCGGAAAGCTGAGCGTTTATCAGCTTATCCATCGCAATCGGATGAACCTGGTTCGCCTGAACAATTGTACAACAGGGCAGGAATTTATGCCGAATTCGGGAAAATCATCTGTATTTCGGTTGGGGCTTACAAAAAAGGGGAATTAAGGATCAAATCCTTTGCCGGTGACGATGAGCTGGAACTACTTGTTAATTTTGCCGGCTTACTCAACAAACATTACAATAAGCCCGAACATCTGTTATGTGCCCACAACGGCAAGGAATTTGATTTCCCTTTCATCGCAAGACGGATGCTTGTACAAGGCATCCCTATCCCAGCAATCCTCGACCTTTCGGGCAAAAAGCCATGGGAAGTGAATCACCTCGATACCATGGAATTATGGAAATTCGGTGACTACAAAAACTATACTTCGCTCGAACTGCTGGCGGCTATTTTTAATATACCGACGCCCAAAGATGACATCGACGGCAGCCAGGTGGCAGATGTGTATTACAACGAAAAGAACCTGCCACGGATCGTTCATTATTGTTCGAAGGATGTACTGACCGTAGCCCAGATTTTCCGCTGCTACAGGGGTGAGCCGTTGATTGAAGAAAATGCGGTTGTAATTGTTTAGGTAAAAAGGATTTAGGAGAAGTGAAAGAACGGGATGCTTGCCACTTGTTGCTGGTTGCTGGCTACTTGTTACTGATTGCTTGATATTTTGCGCCAGAAACCAGGCACCAGTTACCAGATACCAGAAACTGGCAAACGCATCAGCATCTGATTTTCAGATTTTCGTATTCCTATTTAACATCTTTTAATTATTCCCAATTACTTTATTTAGCTACTTTTGCGCAAATAATTAAACCCGCTATGAAAAAGATCCTTTTACTCAGCATAATCATGGTACTGATTGCTGCAGTTTCCACTGAGGCTTATGCCCAGAAAAAAGAAAAGAAAAAGAAAAGCAAAAAAGGCCAGGTGGTCGCACTGCCTGTTTTCGCAAGCAATAACGATACCGTCAGTTACATTATAGGTTCCGATATTGCACGCAGTTTTGCTAAAAACAGCATTGATCTGAATAAAGACATGGTTTTCAAAGGATTTACCGATGCACAGGCAAAAACGGATACTTTGTTCTCGGAAGATCAGATCGCAAAAATCATGACAGCATGGCAACAGGCAACAAGTGCTAAAAAGATGGCACAGTCGGAAGAGGAATTGAACAAAAACCTTAAAGCAGGCGACGATTTCCTTGCAGTTAACAAAACCAAGGAAGGTGTTGTTGTAACCCCAAGCGGACTGCAATACAAAGTACTTAAGGCCGGCGAAGGCGAATCGCCTGATGATAATGATATGGTATCGGTTCATTATACAGGAACACTTATCGACGGGACTGTATTCGATTCCTCACGCGAACGTGGCGAACCGCTTGAGTTCCAGGTAAACGGGGTAATCCCCGGTTGGACAGAAGCACTAAAACTCATGAAACCAGGCGCGCAATACATGCTTTACATCCCGGCTAAATTAGCTTATGGCAACCAGAAAACCGGACCTATTCCTGAAGGATCTACGCTTATATTTGATGTGGAACTTTTGGAGTTTGAAAAGAAATAAACGCCCGACTTCCTTGTGATAGTTCAGGGAGGCTTATAAGGATCCCGGGGTTGTTGAATAAACTTTCTCGGGATTTTTTTGTATAAAATCGTAAAAATAAGGTTTCAGCCGAATTACAAAACCTGGCTTATTCTGAACGACCAGGCATATTTGCATGGAGGCATTTTTCGAACCGATGTAGGGATAAGAATCATGGTTTCACCGTTTTCAGTCTTCCATTTCAGTTTGCCTTTCGCTCCAAGTAACTGTATTACAGCTTTATCAGCCGGCACAATGCCTTTTATCCTGACTTCCACAGGAAGGTTAAGTTCATCTTTACCGGCAAGGTAAATCGCGTTCACGCTTTTGTCTTTGTTCAACGTGAAGCAGATATTATTTTCTTTATACGGTGCAACCGGCCGTGTTGAATAGATAGCCGCGGAATTCACTTTCATCCACTCCCCTATTTCCTTCATGCGCGAATAAGCCACCGTATCATAATCACCAAGCGGGCCGGGGCCAACATTAAGCAGGTAATTTCCGCCTTTTGCTACAATATCGACAAGATAATGGATTATAGTCCCGGCAGGTTTGTAAATATCCCCGGGAACATATGACCATGAAGAAGCCATTGTCATGCAGGTTTCCCATGGATAATCGAGAGGTTTGTCGGGAATCTGCTGCTCAGGTGTGCGGTAATTCTCAAATTCGCCGGTAACCGAGCGATCCACAACAATAAGCCCGGGCTGGTGCCGGCGGCCCATCATGGCAATCTTAGCCATATCAATATCCTGGTCGTAAGGAATGGTTTTCTGCCAGTCGATATTCGGATCGATGGATTGTTTTGGCCTTACCCAGCCTCCGTCGAGCCATAGTATATCCACTTTACCGTAACCGGATAGAATTTCTTCAATCTGGTTGTAGGTGAAATCTTTGTATTGCTGCCAGCGTTCAGGGTAGCGTTTCGGGTCGTAGTTTACATTACGATCCTTTGGCGGGAAATAGGGCCACCAGTAGGAATCGCAGTGCCAGTCGGGTTTCGAGAAATAAGTACCAATCTTAAACCCCTGCTTCCGGAAAGCTTCAGTAGTTTCTTTCCCGACATTTGCCCTGGGATTTGTATGAAAGGGTGTATTCACACTGGTGATTTTATAATCAGTGTACCTGGTGTCGAACATACAAAAGCCGTCGTGGTGCTTGAACGTTAATACCATATACCTGAACCCGGCATCTTTGGCTGCGGCGGCCCATTTGTCGGGGTTAAAATTCACCGGGTTAAAGGTCTTTTGCAGATCCTCATAAGCCTTTTTATATTCAAAATAATTGTTCGAATACGGACCTTTACGTTGTGTCCATCCTTCGTCCTCGGGGCAAATGCTCCACGACTCTACCACTCCCCATTGGCTGTATGTTCCCCAATGCATAAAGATACCGAACTTAAGATCCTGCCACTCTTCAATGTTTTTAACAACCAGGCTGTCGCCGGGAACAATATATGGCTCTTCGCGTTCCTGTGCCCTGATAGCCTGAACACTTAAAATTAAAAAAAGGAGGGTAAAAAAAGCAGTTTTCATAATTGGCTGAATTTGTGGTTAAACCGGGGATTAGGAAGGCTGGATTTTGGTGAAAAACAATGACTTTTTTGCCTAATTTACAGGAGTTTCATACAACGGACCCGAAGGTTTAGAGCCGATATAGGAGTAGTAAATAATAAACAGGTAACTGATCAGGGGAATGATAATTGCCAGCGCCATACTATGAGTTTTATCGGCAATCAGGCCCATAACCGGCGTCCACACGGCACCCCCTATTATTGCCATTATTATTACAGATCCGCCAAGGTTAGTATTCGGTCCAAGACCTTTGATCCCGAGGGCGAAAATAGTCGGAAACATCAGCGACATGAAAAAGCTGGTGGCTACCAGGGCCCAGCCCCCGATAAATCCGGGAGACATTACCGCAATCGCACAAAGTGCGACATTAAGCAGGCTGTATGTACCCATAAGTTTTTTGGGATCAAATCGTTTCATAAGGGCTGTTGAAACAAACCGCCCTATGCCGAAGGCAAGCAATGCAATAAAAAGCATTGCCCCGGCTTCTTTTTCCGATTTCTGCATATAGTCCTTCAGGTACTGTATCATAAAACTCCATGTACCAACCTGAGCGCCCACATAAAAAAACTGAGCTGCAACACCTTTTATAAAATGCGGATAATGAAGCAATTCCGCCAGCTTTCCTTTATGAGTTCCTTCGCTGGATATACTTTTTTTCTCAATAGGGAACTTGACTTTCCAGATCAGGAACGCCCAAAAAAGAATGATACATCCGATAATAAGGTATGGCGGTCCAACCCGCATGATTTCTTCATGGAGGTAGGCCTGGTATGTACCGGCGGCTTTCATTGCATCAATCTGGGTACCTGTATATTCATGCCCCGAGAATATGAAGACTGTTCCGATAAGAACCCCGGTCATCGATCCGAGCGGGTTAAACGATTGCGAAAAATTCAGCCGGTGCTCCGAAGTTGCAGGATCGCCTAATACGGCAATAAAAGAGTTTGACCCGGTTTCGAGAAATGCCAGCCCTCCGGCTATAATAAATAATGCAAAAAGGAAGAATCCGTAAACTCCAGCACTTGCTGCCGGCCAGAAAAGGAAGCAGCCCGAGGCAAAAAGCAACAACCCGATTATTAGCCCCGTTTTATAATTGTACTTATCCATGATAAGAGCTGCCGGCATGGCCAGCAGGAAATACCCGAGATAAAATGCCGACTGCAACAAACCCGCTTTCAAACGGCTCAGCTCAAACGATTTCATAAACTGCGGGATCAGGATATCGTTGAGGTTGTTGGGTAAAGCCCACAGAAAGAAAAGAGCTGTAACCAGGATAAAAGGAAGTATCGTTTCCCTGCTAACGATTTTGTGTTTTTCAGCCATTAGTTGTGTTTGTTGGTAGGTGGATGGTAGTTGATATAAGGTGGAGGGAGAAGAATTCCAGGGAAATATTTTTTAGCTGTTCACAGTGTGTTTTTGCGCCTGATTTTTACCTGTGTTGAGCCTTCGACAGGTACATCGGTTATAAGGATAATATATCCTCCACCTCCGGCTCCCGACAGTTTCCATCCCCAGGCCTTATCCTTGTACTGGTTTATTGAGTTCATTATTTCTTCATCAACCATATTCGGGAACATGGCGATCTGGGCCTCGAACGAACGCCTGAAAGCATTGCCGAAAGCACGGACATCCTGGTCGATTATAGCATTCCAGCAATCGTTGGCTGCATCGGCAAGGGCTTTGGCTCCATCCTTATCGATCCTTGTATTGATTAGCGGGCTGTACGATTGTTCACGCGGCCCAAGCGAGATAAGGCAGAGGTGCTTTTCGATCCACGAAAGTACCTGTTCGTCGAATACAGGGTTGATTTCATCCGGCCAATAACCGCCTTTGTAGTTCAGTTTGTTAAGCCCCGGAAGCACAATACCCAGCGAATCCTGCGAACCGGAGATTTCTTTTGTCCCCGGCGGATTTTCGAAGCTAAAGAGTATCCGGGCCAGGTGTTCGTAATCGCCATGAGGAATTTCATTCCGCCAGAGGCTTATTGCTTTTCTGCGGGTACTCGAAGCCATTCCGCTCCGGTCGTTAAAATCAATGGTCGGCTCAATGCTGATGGTTATAACCGGTCCGGGAAAATGCATCGATACAAAGGGCTGATCGAGCCATCCGCCGGCAAGATCGATCCGGAAGGGAATTGTACACTCCGTGCGCAGTGCCGTTGTGGAACGAACAGGCAGGTTAGCATGCGGAATACGTTTAAGTATGTGATATTTAATCCCCATTTTCTCGCAGAGCAATTGCTTTGCAGGTGTATGCCCGTCTTCGTTTACAAGGAAAATATCGGGTTGAACCTCGTTAAGTTCATTCACATAATCAATTAACCCCCAGCCTGTATTGACCATGCAGTCTTTTACGCAAGCCAGCGAACTGATCATGTATTTACGCTCGTCCTGGTTGTTGACGGGGAAGCGACCCTTCAACTGATGAACATTATTATCGGATCCAATACTAACATACAAATCGCCATAAGTAGCTGCTTCCTGTAAAAAAGCAACATGCCCGCTGTGCAGCAAGTCGAAACACCCGGTTACAAAGGCCTTTTGAGCAGACTTTTCAGTATTTCGTGATTCTGTATGAAAAACCTCAGTCATTTGCACCGGAACCGTTTCCGATTCCAGGACGCGGGAAATGATGTCAAGCAAAAACGAATGCTCGGTTGGTTTCGTTGTTTCCAGGTAAATAAATATATCGTTCACTCCTTTGAATATTCGCAGGCATTTCAGATCGTAGGTAGTTCCCCAGAAAGCTATATCCCCGAAATGAAAGTCGGGAGCAGTTTCCGGCAAACCGTATGGCAACGGAAGCGTGTATGCCTCACGGATACAACGACCGGATGCCTGCTGATCAAATCCGGCAGTAAACCAAAGGGTGGTTTTAGTCCACCATTCATTACCGGCCCTTGAGTCGAAAGGCAGCTGCATGGGATCGGTAATTTTCCACCATTCCTGTGTGCTTTTATCGCTACCCATCAATGCCATATCGGCATCAAAATCGTTTCCGGAATAAACCATGTGACTGAATAGGATGCCGTTGTGCAAAAAAATAGAATAATCGCTGATGTTCGACCGCTGAATGCGATCCAATACAGCGGGGAAAGTATGCTTGTGCAAGGCTATATACCGATCTTCAAACTCTTTCTTTAGGCCAATTATGCTTCCTGTTACCTGTGGAGTTTCAATATTCATGTGTGTAGTTTTCAGACAAAAAAAACAAAAACCGGGTAAAAACCGGGAAGAGATGTTTGCAATATTCACGGGTATCCCAAGGCAAAACCGCTTCCTGATGGTTCGATATTACCGTCCAAATATAGGAAGAAAAGAATTAGAATTTAACACAGATTATCGGCGTCGCGATGAACAGCAATCTGACTTTTACTAACGAACCTGATGCACTTTGTTTGTTGCAATTTCGTTCTACCGGGCTTTGAGTAGTTTCATGCATTTCTCAAGCCGTTTCACCTGCGAATCGCTTTCACATTCCGGCAGGCGTTTTGCGATAATTGACAGATAAATTTCTTTGTTTCTTTTATTAACCGCGACCTGTGCTTTCTCCATATACATCGGCAATTGTTTTATAGGACATTTCCAGAGTAGTTCAGCCAGGAGGGGATCGGTAGTATCAAAATAGCAATCATGTTTGTTCAGGAGCGAAAGTATTTCCACCCCATTATCGATAGTTATAACTGAGCCCATCCCGACAGTAAGCATGATTCTATCAAGTGAATCGAAGATTTCGCGATGTTTTAGCTCCGTAACTGTTACCAAAGCAATCATACCACCCCAGACAAGGCGGTTGTTTCTGCTTTTCAGAAGCCGCATGAATTCCACATAGTAATCAGCTATCATATCGGGAGCCAGGTAGCCCAATTCATAAAGGGTTTTAATGCAGTCGCTCTGGATATTTTTATCCTTATTCGTCAGGTTTGCTACGAGTTCTTTTACGGCATGAAGATTTTTCGAAACCGAAAGTTCTTTGGCTAGACGAATATTGGCTTCACTGCCTTTAAGTCCCCTGGCCGATGCGAGTTGATTCAATACCGTCATATTCATTTGTCATTTTTGTATTCAGTTTTACACTGCAAACCTAGTATTAAGCCAGGCAAGAGTATCACAATTTTATCTGCCAAAGAATAATTATCCCAGTTCAAAAGTAGTAATACCAAATACTTTTTTGATGTCGTTGCAAGGAGATTTACCAAAATACATCCTGGCACATTCGAAAACGTATTTTGCATCAAACTTCCGGATAAGGTTAACTGCTCCCTGGTTAATTACTGGGATATCAAGATACACAGGCTCACCGACCACCGAATTCAGGCAGGCTTTATACAAACCTGCGGCAACAGCTTCATCATCAGCAAACAAAGGGCCTATTTTATATCCTTTACAGGCTTTTCGAACAACGGCGAATCCTTTAAGCCGTTTGCCCTGCGAATATTTAAAAGTTTTATTTCCCGGGAGTGCAAGCCAGGGTTTCAGAAATTGAGGACGCGAAAATCCGAAACACGTTTTGTCGTAGGTCATGATTGCCTCAAAATCATCATCCGATACGGCAGAGATATTCGGATCGGGGGGAAAACTCATCCCGGTTTTTTCATAGCGTTCGTCCCTGAAAGCAATTGCGAATCCTCCTTTTTCGTAAAAAGGCTGCATGGCTACCACGCCATCCATACCAATAGTTGCATCCTTTTCCAGCCTCGAAAGCAGCATATTACGACGCTGGTACCACAATTTGCGGCCTATGCCGTGTGAACGGTATCCGGGTTCTACAATAAAAAAGCCCATAAACCCGAATGCTTTGTCATAGGCCACTATTGATCCTCCTGCAACAAGACTTCCATCATGAAAATACCCGTAAAAACCATCCGGGTCCGTTTGCCAGTAGACCTCCGCATCGTGCGGGCCGGGATTCCAGCCTTCTTCCTCAGCCCATTTTACAAGGACCTGTAAATCGTTAAATCCTAATTTCCGAAATTCAAACTCATTTTCCTTGTCCATAGTCAGCTACACTTGCAGTTTCCTGAAAAATACAATACTATGCTCTATAAGCACAGTAAAGTTATAATATAATTGGCTGATGCAAAAATTGAATTATCCTGTGATCCGGAATACTAAAGCTTTAATATTTCACAATTCGTTTATGCACTATTGCATTGTCCTTCAGGATAAACTCTGCAATATAAATTCCAGGCGGCAAAAAAGAAGTATTCATTGAATGATTCTCCCCATTTCGCGAAAGCAATATCTGGCCTTTAGCGTTATAAATATTGATTTTCGAAACTGCAGAACCTGGAGAATCGGAAAAACAGATATAATCAGTAAACGGATTCGGATATACATCGATACTTTTACTTTTATCAGCTATCTCCCCGGTTCCGGTCTGATTAAGAATTCCCACCTTCATTCCGTTCCCGAAGCTGGTCACCCACATTTCGTTCGGTTTGTAAGGGTTAAAGAAAACTCTTTCAGGCTGCCGGAACGGGTAACTGGTTACCATTGACCAGGTAGGGTTGGGTGTATTCATGTTGTTGCTCATCCAAAGTCCCTGGGTTTCGGTGGTGAGATAAGCTTGCTTGGTATTCCGGGGGTTAAAGGTTAGTGAGGTCACCCTGTCGAACTGCACGGAAGTTAATTTTGTCCAGGAGGCTCCCCTGTTTGGGGTTTTATACAACCCGCCCAGTCCATTCGGGGCACCACCCCAGCCACTGTAAACGCCTACATACCAGGTATTCTGTGTCGAATCGTCTGGATCGATAACGATATCCATTGTCCAGTAATGCATACCTGCTTCACTTACATCAGTCCATGTGGCTGCAACCGGGTCATAAATAAAGACGCCACTGCTGTTGGTAAAGGCACCGGCCGAATTTCTCCTGCCCGAGAATGTGCATACCATTTTCCCGTCGTTCAAAACCTCGATGGTTGCGGGGTGGCCTTCGGTACGCGGAGGGTTGGGTAATTTGGTCCAGGTTGAAGAAGCACCAGCCGTAAGATCATTAGTTATATAAATTCCTCCCTGTTGCGAGCCTTGTGTCCCCCCAAAATGGACTACGGAAGCATACATGCGACCGGCATTATTCGGATCAGCAGCCAGCCAGAAAACCGGGTGCCCGAATGAATGTAAAGTTCCCCATGTTGAACCGCTATCGGAAGAGAAAATTATTTTCCCATTCCCATCGGCAGCATCCAATTGGGCATCCGCCAGACGGGTGCTTTGATACAAATCATGAATATTAGAACAACCGCCATAGAGTTTCCCGTTGCTTGCTTTAACAAGCCTGTAAAGCGAATTTACCGAAAAGCCCGAATAAGTATACCCCCATTTACTGCCCGCATCGGTACTTCGTATTCCGCCTATATCACTAAAGCATGCCATCATGGAACCGGCATCCGGCCACAAAACCTGCCAGCAGGTTGTATTCTCGAGGCCTATGCTTGTATAAGTTTGTTTGGTAGGCGTTGGGGCAGCTGCGGGATGCTGGTCGACAAAGTTTACATAGGCTTGTTTCCAGGTAGTACCGCCATTAATGGTTGATTGCACATTACTGTAGTTACCGAAAAGTACCCTGTCGGCATTGCCTGGTGCTACGGTAATACCAAAAACTGTTTCGCTCCAGCTCCAGGATTTATCACCACCGTAACCTTCCCACCCTGTAATAATATTTGCATTAGTGGCTGTATTAAAAACCTTACTCCAGGATGTTCCTCCATTAACCGATTTATAAACCAGGGGAGCGCTTTGGGCAACATCATGTCCGCCAAGGTAAATGGTATTGATATCGTTCTCAGCCATAGCTGCATAAACAACAAAATCGGTTGCAAAATTAATCCCTGCCGATTTCCACACCCAGGTTCCATTATCGTTATCCATTGTATAGATACCTTTTCCCAGGTTGTAATAATCCCAGGGCATCAAACCGTTATAAGTTGAACTTGAGTTTGAAGTTATGCAAACAAACCGGGTTGTATTTCCATTCTTTCCAGCGGCAAAATTCCATATTACCTGCCCGGCTGGTATACCTGTAGTGGTCTGAACCGAGAATGAAGCCCCGGAATTGGATGAAGTAATCAGGCCATCATTGGTTCCGATATATATTTTACTGCCATCCCAGAATACGCCTCCCATTATCAATCCGGCTCCCATACTTATTGCATGTTTTACAAGTAAAAAGGAACTTCCACCGTTATTCGAAAACAATATATCTCCATAGGCATTGATCAACAGCTGGTCGGGATTGTTAAAATTGACAGCCATTTTATAGATATGACCATAGGTGCCGAGATTATATGCTGTAATTTTATTCCAGGAAATACCTCCATCGGTAGTTTTTACGGGGTAGCCTTCATTACCGTCGTTAAAGTTGCTGTATGCAATATTTGGGTTGTTGGTAAACTCCCACGATGAAGTACTAAATACCTGGAGCTTTGTATGCGGTATCACAGTATATGAATTCCCGTAATCGGTGCTGTGAAACAGCTCGCTCATATCGCAACTGACGTAAAACTCGTTATCGTTAGCCGGGTTTATTTTAGGAAAAAACAGTGCTCCACCGCCTCCTATACCTTTGGGTGAAAATGTCAGAGGTTGAGCATCGGCCTGGCAGAGAAAGATACCAGGAAATAATGTTAGCAGGATAAGTAAGATTGTTTTCATGACCAATGTCGGGCTGATGTAACAAAAGAAATATCTCAGGTAAGTGATCAAAATGTGAAAAGCTTTAATCTTATTGCAAATGTAGTAAATCCTTAATTTTTAACCTTATACGATTTTTGAAGCGAAAGCTAAAGAACGCCACTTCTTAAGTTTAGAGTTTAGTAAGTTTACAAACAAAACCACCTCCCGGAGCTACAGCCAGTTTCAAAATACTCTTATTGTTAACAGTAAGTTTTTCAACGGCATAATCTTCGGCCCGGCGATCGACGTTGGCTCCATCGCGGAAAAGCGTCAGCGAGTACTGGCCTTCGCCGAGAAAACTTAGAGCGAACTCCAAATTCCGTGCCGAAAAGTCCGTCATGGAACCGATATACCAATCATTATTTTTTTTGCGGGCTACGGTTACATAATGGCTTATGGAAGCGTTCAGGCACATCGTTTCATCCCAAGTAACCGGTACTTTTGCAATAAACGACAGGCATTCCGGTTCACGGAGGTAATTGGTGGGATTATCGCACAGCATCTGCAAAGGACTTTCGAATACGATATATTTCGCCAGCTCATGGCAACGTGTTCCCATGCTCATAGGTAAGCTATAATTCACTTCGAACGACTCTTTATTGGAGTTGATCATGGCTCCTGGCGTATAATCCATTGCACCGGCAAACATGCGGGTGAATGGCAGTGTGCAATCATGTGCGGGGGTAATATCTTTCGACCATTTCACATTTTCGAGGCCTTTTACCCCTTCGCGGGTAAGCGCATTGGGATAGGTCCGGCTGAAACCGGTTGGCTTGTAAGCCCCATGAAAGTTGACAAGCATATGATACCTGGCTGCTGTTTTTGCCACGCGTTCGTAAAAATTAACCATTGCCTGGTCGTCGCGGCAGAGGAAATCGACCTTTACTCCAACGCAACCCCATTTGCTGAACTTTTCGAACGAGGATTCAAATTTCTGCTCCAGGGCCCTGCCCGTTACCCAAAGGATAATGCCAACATTTTTCTGTTTAGCATAGGCAAACAGGACATCCATGTCCATATCCGGGTTAAGCTTTTCAAGATCATCAGGCTTCGACCATCCTTCGTCGAAAATCACATATTCCAGTTTATTAGTAGATGCAAAATCGATATAATATTTGTACGTATCGGTATTGATACCTGCTTTGAAGGGCACACCCGAAATATTCCAGTTGTTCCACCAGTCCCAGGCTACTTTACCCGGTTTTATCCATGAAGTCTCAGTTAGTTTACACGGGCTTCCAAGCCTGTAAACAATGTCGTTCTCCAGCAGTCGCGATTCGTTATCGGCCAGGGCAAAAACCCGCCATGGAAACTCGCGGGTTCCGTTAGTCCTGGCTATATAATCCTTACGGCTTACAATTCCATAATCGCGATCCTTCTTAGGCTGCATCAGGTCAACCACCTTCGGGAAAATAGCGGTAAATGAGCCATCAGCCGAATTGCAGCCTACAAGGTATAATCCCGGATAATCGAACAGGTCGCTTTCCGTAAATGCAGCCAGTGTGCCATTTCCCTTACGGAAAACAGCAGGCAGTATTCCCATCTGTTCAGCTTTGATTGATCCGGCCTGCCTGCAGGTATAAAACCTTTCGGAATGCGAAACAAAATTATCCTCATCGCCGTAATATACCGAATCGGCAGCCGCCATTTTCAGGTTAACGGTTTCATTTGTGACAGTGATCGAATCGGGGAACCGCGTGAATAACCGCCATGCCACACCATCATTATAAGCGCGCAGTTTTATACCGTACCCTCCTTTAAACCAGACTTCCGTCTCATTATACACATCCGGAATACGACTGCGTTTTTCAGCTACCACGGGAATAATTTCGGTATTTAATTTGCGGGTGATCACTTTCAGGCGGACAGGATTTAAGAAAGCTTCGGGAAATTCGACTATACTCATTGAAACGGCAGAAGGAGCCATTACCTGTTGTTTGTTGAAATCGACCGATACTAAAAGTCCGTTTGTGTAATCCAGTTTTAATACAGCCCTTCCGTCGGGGGATACCACCATAACTTCTTTTGAAGAAGCATTGGAGGAAAACAATCCAAAAATAAAGACTAACAGAATTTCCAGCAAAAATAGTTGGCGAAAATTCTTCACCGGACAAAAGATTTTGAATGATTTCATCAGGGTTTAAATCTTTAAAATTACTATCAATGTTTAAAATTCCAGAGCACAGAATTCAACCAGCTTTTCATATATTTTCAACTAATTTCTTCCCGGCAATATTTTACATGAGATATGGCATTTAGTGAAGAAGATACTTTCTCAGATTCCCATTTTCATAAAAACACTAAAGATAAGAATACTGATAGAAATTCCGGTATTGCAAGATGGTAAAAAGTTGAGAGTGCTCTTACAGTATGCCCCATGTTTTAATAAACTTTTCTTTGAAAAGTTACTTCATAGTGATGATAGTTTTTGCAATTTGTTCGCCGATTCCTATTTTATATCCTCCGGAATAGAATAACAGGTTGCCTTTTGAATCGGTGATCACAATAACCGGGAGATTACCGGCTGTACTTTGCTTGCGTAAATGTGCTATTTCATTCAGCAAAACAGCATCTTTATCCCAGCCAAAAATACTCTGCCCAGGCAGATTGGCGAAATTGGATGGTTTAAATGAAGCATTCACCTTATTGCCGCTGATTAGGAATAATATGCTGCCACCCCATTTTTCAACCAGTTCCTTAACTGCAGGAATGTCGGCCATAACATGTTTGGATGGCTCCTGGTCCGGATCGATCCAGATTAAAATTGCACCTTTCCCCGAAACCAGATTACTTAGCTTCAATACTTCCTTGTTTGAACAACTCTTGAATTGATAATCCGATGTATTAATCTTTGCCCAAGGCTGGGTTGCGGTAAAGTCCTGCCGGATTCCTACTGCAACATCCGTTGTGGTATTTGCCGGTATTTCGAAGAAAGTAACCGATGATAATACGCTACCATCGGGCTGCCTGTTGCCGGTTACAAGCATGTAATTGCCTGCCTCCACTTCGGTATTGGCATCGAATCCGCTGACTTTCATACCATAATCGAAGTCGACCGTGCGGTAAACTCCTCCTTTATATCGGGCTATCGTAAAATTGATGGCATATTTAGTATCAAAACCAGCATCCGGGTTAATAAAATGAACTTTACCTTTATCAGTAATATTCTCGGCAACAGGTTCAAAGGCAACATTGATCCATTTCCCTGCATCGAAATATTGCGGAAAACCGGTAGCCGGATTTACTCTTGCTGCCAGTCCGAAGCTGCGGCATACTGCAACAAAAAAGATATCACGCGACCGACTGTCGGCAACTCTTAGTTCGTAAACTCCCCGGGGCGAAAGCGGCGCCCTTGAATGCATATTTGCAGTATTATCAGTTGTAATACTGATCCTGATCCAGTCGATAAGCACATTGATATCCAATCTCACTTTCTTTGCGAAATCCTCACCAAATGAATTTTGAATATAGCCCCGCCATGGGAGCATCATTTCGTTGGCTATACGCCCGCTTAGTATATTCTCTGCAAAGAACTCTTTATTTTCGCCAGGTGGAGGATTGCTGGCATTGAATGTATTTTTAAAGTGATCATTTAAAATTTCAGCCCTTGTATCGCGGATATCCTTTTCTGTAACCGATTCGAGAAGTAATAAAGCCCATTCTTTTAATGGATCTGGTGTCGCCGAAATGAATCCGGCAATTTCCTTCCAGTTTCCATAGGCTTTTTCGAAAAGAGGTTGCAGCCTATCAGCACTCAGTCCCTGCCCGGAAGCAAATGATACAACCCAGGCTGAATCCTTAAATGTCGACATATAGCGGGATCGGATAGAGTCTTCTTTCTGTAATCTGGCCGAATTGAGATCACGCTGGCTTTGGGTTATAATTGATGGCAATGGCGTTTTCTCAACGGGTGGAATCAAGTCAAATTTCTCAAAATAGCCGTTCACATGCTGAACACTAATCGTTACAGTAATTGAATCCTGTTTATCGACTGAAATCTTCCGGTAACCCCATTTTTCGTCCTGGTATGCCCATATAAGCAGGTCGCCCAGACCAGTTGCAATTGAGCTTATACCGTTCGGATCGGTGACTCCTTTAGCAATAGGGTAAAACTCTGCATAATTGTAGAGCTGGTATTCCACATTTGCACCATAAACAGGCGTATTATCGGTTCCAACCACTTTTATATATATATTTTTTGAAGCCGCATAATTACTAATCAGGTTCAGTTCGGCAAAGCGGTCCTGCCTGTCAATTACCGGTTCGCTGCCATAATAGGCCCCATAAGCGCGGGTATGCACAAGCATGGCACGTCGCGCAGGTTCGGCAAACCAACCCATATTCAACTCAGGGTCGGGCTCACAGGCGCCAAAGAAATACCATTTACCATCAACCCACACCTCGACCCATGCATGGTTATCGTCGGTATGCGCCCAGCGCGGTGTGTAAACCTGGCGTGCAGGGATTCCGATAGTGCGCAGCGCCGTTACTGTAAATGTGGATTCCTCCCCGCAACGGCCGAATGAGGTTTTCAAACTTGCAAGCGGGGAACTTGTGCGATCGTCGGTACCACGGTAAGTCATTTTTTCGTGGCACCAGTGGTTCACTTCGAGAGCTGCATCGTGCATATTCATCCCTGCTATCCGGCTTTTTAACTCATCGTACATCACTACCCTGAACATGTCGAGGTTTTCGTTGTTGGTACGGGGCGGAAGCACAAAATGCAGGAAAACATCCTCCGGGATTGTTTTGCCCCAGCTCATTTCGTTTCGGGCTTTCAATACGGTTTTAACCTGTTGAAGGAAAAATCCGCCTTCATAATCAGCCAGATCGCTCAAAGGCATATATGCATATAAATATTCGAGCGCCTGTTTCTCGTCGGCTGTGAGCGGGCTTTTAAAGACCTCAAAAAGCTGTGAACTTCTCCCCTCTGCCAATTGTTCCTGTTTCTGAAACATCAGTTGCATCTCTGCCTTGGTTTTGCTGTTGCTGATCAGTTGAGCCCGGCCTGCGAAACCCGAAACAAGAACCAAAATCATCAAAGCGGCCGTTCTCAACCACTCCTGAACTATGTTTAACTCACTATTTTTCATACATCTTATTTGTTATCTAAACCTATTCATCAAATCATTCCACTCTAACTTCTTCATTCTCAAATCCTCAAATCCTCAAATTACTCCACAATTATCTCATCCGCAAACATCCATGCCGCTCCACCGTTTCCCTTATGGCCCGGCGGGCAGTTACCGATATTTGTTGCTATCATTTTTACATAACGTGCATTTACCGGCTTAAGCTGTTTCTGGAAAGTCTTTAGGATTCCGCCTTCTTTATCAACCGGGACATCATTGTTTATAATACATACCGACCTGTAATCAGCGCCATTTTCGGAAACAAAGAATTCAAGTTTCGCAGGGAAGAATATCCATGAATTTATATCCTGGAAAAAGCCGGCTCCAAAAGTTGTTACGGGTTTAACCTTTCGCAGGTCGATGATGGCTTCGAGGTTTACTTTTTCGAATCCAAGCCAGCCGCCTATCCTGAAATCGGGCGAACACCGGATCCCGTCGATAAGGTTGTTGGCTCCGCCACTCGAATACTGGTTAGCCGGAGGATTTATAAGCGTAATATCCTTATCATCGGCCATTCGCACAAATTCAGATGTAACCACACGGCTGACACCGCCGTTCATCTGAGCATAATATTTTACCCTGGCTGAATTATCAATTGTAAACGGACCTGTATATGGCCGCGAGGGGACGCTGTTTTCGCCTTCGATACAATAATAGAAGTTTGCCCCGGCCGGTCCGGTTATTGTAATTTCTTTATTATCCCTGAACGATTTGGAGGCATCGGTAATACCGGGTGCCGGGACAATCAGGTTATCGGTTATAGCCGTTTCGGGTTCATTTCCCGGGCCGACGCCCCATTTTTTATTCGGCTGGCTTCCCATCGTAAATACAAGTTCGCCGCCTTTCATAATATCAGAGTGAGAAAGTACCGATGACACATGCTTAATGCCATTGAGCGTCGCCGACTGTATATAGAAATTGTTCGGAGTACTATTTTGGGCCTTTATTACAAATTTCTTTCCATTCTCAAGGTTGATGGTGACCTGGCTGAACCAGGGTGTACCAATTACGTAGTAATCGCTGCCCGGAGTGACCTGGTAAAATCCCATGGCACTCATTACTGCCCAGGCCGACATCTGACCGCAGTCCTCGTTGCCCGCGAGGCCATCAGGATTATCATGATAAAAAGTATTTAAAATCTGGTGGACTTTTTGTTGCGTTTTCCAGGGCTGGCCGGCAAACGGGTAGAGGTAAGCCATATGGTGGCTCGGCTCGTTGCCGTGCGCATACTGCCCTATGAGCCCGGTGATGTCGCTCTGGTCGCGGCCCGAAGTCTTTGAACTTACACTGAACAGCTGGTCAAGTTTTGCTGCAAGGCCGGCTTTGCCTCCAAGCAACCGGATAAAGCCGTTCATATCCTGAACAGCCGAAAAACCATATTGCCATGCATTGGCTTCGGTATAATTGAAATTTACTTCAAAAGGATCGAAGGGGTTAAACCATCCCCCGTTGGAACGGGCGCGCATAAACCCTGTTGAAGGATCGAACACATTTTTATAATTCTGGGCCCGTTTGCCGAAATAAGCATAATCCGCCATATTGCCGGTGGCCTTTGCAAATTGGGAAATACACCAGTCGTCGTAGGAATACTCCAGTGTTTTCGATACGCTTTCCGATTCATCTTCGGTTGAAATGTATCCTTTCAGGTCGAGTGCAGCCAAACCCATATTCCCATCGCGGGTTGCACTCCTTCGCATAGCCTGCATAGCCAATTCCGTATCAAAGCCCCTGATCCCTTTCAGGTAAGCATCCACAATAACAGGTACCGAATGATACCCTATCATGCAAAAAGTTTCGTTGCCGGCGAGTTCCCATACCGGCAGCAAACCTCCCTGGCTGTATTGTACCAGGAACGTTTTTATGTAATCAAGGGTGCGTTTCTGATCGATAATGGTCATGAGCGGATGAAAAGCCCGGTATGTATCCCAAAGTGAGAAAACCGAATAATTCGTGAACGAGGCATCGTTATGAACCTGCAGGTCGCGGCCACGGTAACTGCCATCCACATCCATATAGGTGTTCGGATTAACCATGGTATGATAAAGGGCAGTATAAAAAATCGTTTTCTGCACATCACTGCCTCCTTCGATTTCTATTTTCAATAATTCCTTATTCCATGCAAACCGGGCACTATTTCTAACTTCTGTAAAATTCCAGCCCGGCATCTCCTTATTCAGGTTAAGCCATGCGCCATCGGTACCCACTGCTGATATCCCGACTTTAACAAGTATTTTTTCACCGGCGGCAGTCCCGAAATGGAAAATTGCTTTAATATTCTTCTTATTGTCAACTGCTTTTATTCCTGCAGCAGTTTTGTTGTCCACAGCAATTTCGAAAGAAGCGAAAGGTTTTGAAAATTCGGCAACAAAATACACATACTGGTTATCGGCCCATGAACGCGAACGCCGCAATCCTTCGATCCGGGTGTTGCTTATAACTTTAATTGACGATTCAAGTACCTCGTCGCGGTGAAAAAGATCGACCAGGATATTCGATTCAGCACCACCCGGGAAAGTATAACAGTGCATACCGGCGCGGGTTGTTGCTGTTAGTTCAGCTGTAATATTATAATCGTCGAGAACAACCTTGTAATAACCCGGTTCAGCGCTTTCGCTGCTGTGCTTAAACTTCGAACCGTAGCCGGGTTTCCCGTCGGAGCCGTTGTTCCAGCGGGTTTCGCCGGTAGTGGGCATAAACAATACATCGCACAGGTCGGGTACGCCGGTTCCGTTAAGGTGTGTATGTGAGAATCCGTAAATATAGCTGTCGTCGTAATGATACCCGCTACAACCGTCCCAGCCTTCGAGCCTTGTATCGGGGCTCAGTTGTACCATACCAAAAGGCATGGTTGCACCCGGATAGGTATGCCCGTGTCCGCCTGTACCAATAAAGGGATTAACAAAATCAGCAGGGGTTTTCTGTGCATAAATCATACACGAAAAAGCTACTGAAACAAGCAAAAGGAATGCTTTCTTTTTCATAATCAGCTGAAGAATTGTAACCTGATAAAATTAATGATTCCTGATAATCGGTGTTGTAAAAATACACTCTTTTGAATTTTATTTACAAAGAGCTGGAAATTAAAATATTTTCGTTCAACAGGCTGGCAAATCAATTTTAAAGCCTATTTTTAAATTATAAAATTTGTTGGAAAAATGAGAGACCTTACCCTGGCCATCTTCCTCTTAATTACAGGTTTACAACTGCAGTCAGCATATCCGCAAGAACCGGCGGGCACTGTGAATCCCAGGCATTATGTCTGCTACAAGGCATCGTCACCCCTTACTGTTGATGGCCTGATCAATGAAGCGGATTGGCATAATGCCCCGTGGAGTGAGTATTTTGTGGATATTGAAGGTAACCTTAAGCCTGAGCCTGCCTTTAAAACCAGGATAAAAATGCTGTGGGACGACAAGTACCTTTACATAGCTGCCGAACTTGAAGATCCCAATGTGTGGGCCAATCTTACCGAACGTGAAAGTGTGATTTTTAACGATAACGATTTTGAAGTATTTATCGACCCCGACGGAGATACGCATAATTATGCCGAATATGAAATGAACGCCATGAATACACAATGGGACCTGATGCTTTTGATGCCTTACCGCGATAATATCAAACAAAATGTTGCAATCGACAACTGGAACTTTAACGGTATAAAATCGGCCGTTCATGTAAACGGTACTATTAATAATCCCGGCGATACCGACCAGGGCTGGACCCTTGAAATTGCCTTTCCGCTGGATGCACTTACCGAACTGAGTAGGACCGGAAAGCTACCTGTACATGGCGAACAGTACCGGATTGATTTTTCACGCGTAGAATGGACGGTTGATGTTGTTGAAGGGAAATACAAAAAGCGCACCTATATGGTAGATGGTAAGGAAAAACCATTGCCTGAGAATAACTGGGTGTGGTCGCCACAGGGAGTAATAGCCATGCACCAGCCCGAAACATGGGGTTATCTGCAGTTTTCAGAATCTGTTGCAGGGAAAGGAAATGACACGTTTGTACCCGATCCCGACCAGGATGTAAAATGGGCCCTCAGGATGTTGTATTACAGGGAGAAAGCATATTTCGAAAAATCCGGTTTGTATACCACCGATTTAAAAGCACTAAACCTCGAAACTTACAGTTTATACGGAAACCCTTTTACACCTGCGATCAGAATGCTATTCTCAAAATGGGAAGCAAGTTCGCCGGGCACTACCATTAAATCCACCTGGCATATTGACCAGGAAGGAAAAATCTGGAAGGAAGATTAGATGTGGGATGCTGGAGCGAGGCGGAAGTGGTGCTTTGCACCATCTGATGTCGGATGTTTCAATCCCTTCAATTTCATCAATCTCATCAATCCGAAGACCGCGCAAGGGACCAATGTCCAGGGGAGGATTTAGTGAAATGACATACTTTAAAACAAGAAAAAGTCTCGGAATGAAAATATGTGTTTATTGTGCTTCCAGTGCACATCGACAAGACTTACTCTGATGCTACTGAAAAACTAGCTATAGAATTCGTTAATGCTGGCATTGAAGTTGTGTATGGTGGTGGGGCAATCGGACTTATGGGCCGATTAGCTGACACTATAATTGACAACGGCGGAAAGATTAAAGGAATTATACTGAAATTTATGAATGAAGTTGAATGGCACATAAAAAAGTGATAGACTTTGAATTTACCGTTACATGCATGAGCGTAAAGCCCGATTTTTAGAGGACATTGATGGACTTGTAACTTTGCTTGAGGGTAGTGGAACACTTGAAGAATTATTAGAAGCAATTCCATTAAAACGACTTGGGCACTTCACAAAACCCATAGTGATTTTAAACACGAACGGATATTATGAGCCATTAAGGCAGATGCTGGAAAAGTGTGTGAGCGAAAATTTCATGAATGAAAAGCACCTTCAAATGTGAAAATTCGTTGATAGACCTGAAGATGTGATAAATAGCATCAAAAATACAGAAAGTTGGGACAAAGATGCATTCACCTTTGCAACGAACAAATAGAATGCCTGCAACAAACGCCATTAAAAATGACGGGTTTTATCGACATGGCTGGAGGACGTGCCAACTTGAAACAAACTGCAAGAAATAAACATTAGAAAGATAGAAATAAATGGAATTATCAAAGACAATAGGAAAGGAAATAACGACTGCACAAACTTATATTCGCTACATTCAAGTTATTCTATTTGTAACAATTTATATTGTCATTGGCTTTGTTTTTAACCTTAAACCTCAATCTTATCTACTTGTCGGAATCCCTTTAACAATAACATTTCAATTGTTTATTATTCGACAACCTCTTCATAAATTATGGTTGCGTGACGGTGAAAAATTTCACTTAAGTAAATTAGGCTGGTCAATTACATTGTGCTTTATTGCTTTCCCAATTTACAAGACAATTGAATTAGCAACTCAAGACAAACTTACTTTAGTAAATTTCGTTTATTACTCCGCTACCATTTTTGGTTCGTTTGGAGTAGGCTATTGTTATAGCAATTTTACAAAAAATACAGTAAAGGATTTTTTGCTTTGCATCGGAATAATCGCTCTGCTGAGAATATCTTGGTATTTTTTTCCTTTCATATTCGGTAACTATAAATTTAATCCCGACTACATTCAAGGAATTATGTCCTTGCTAACATACATTCCAGTTGCATTTGCTGTTGAAGAAGTGGTTTTTAGAGGAATGCTTGACACTTATGTTCATCAATCAAAAAAAACAAATGGTTTATGGTCTGCAATTTTTATTTCTTGTCTATGGAGTATATGGCATTTACCATTATCAATAGACCAGGGGCTGGGTTGGATAGTGGTTCTTGCTTTAAGAGCTTGTTTCTGGGGTGTTTTTCTCTCCATATTCTGGCGAAGAACAGGGAATTTAGCTGTTCCTGCATTTTCACACGCCTTTGTTGACGCTATTCGGGACACAGTAAGTTAGACAAGCTATTAGAGTAAAAAAATATTTTTGAAACTATTAACAAACATTTGTGGTAACTTGAACGGACTCAGCCAAAAAGAAGGCTCTGCCGATAATAACAAAGGCTTAGTGTGCTCGCTTTTCCCGACCCGACATGAAGCCATGTTGCACGAAATCCCTACCTGTTGCAGGCAAGCCCCACCGAGCGGCTTTAGCAAGCATCGGTTTATTATGGAGTTTCAATTTTTTAAGGCCATTTCAAAAGTATCTCAATCCTTCACCCTTCCCATTCCAAGCGCCCTTACAATCCAGTTGGGAAGGTGCTTTTCGGGATGGCGTTTACGTAAGTTAAGATACCAGCCTAATTTTTTCAGTATAGGGACTTTATGGGTTTCGACGAATTCGATAAGGGTTCCGTCGGGATCTTCGATATAGGAGAAATGGCCGGCAGCTTCACCCATATCGAAACTATTGCCATCGTGGCCGGCAATGCTGTCGACAGTAAAGGGGAAACCGCGTTTGGCGCAGGCAATATTCAATGCTTCCATGCCGCGTATATCGTAACAGAGATGGATAAAACCCAGGTCACCCCAGAAACGGCCTTCATATATTTTTCGTGGTTTACGCCCTTCCACCTGAACAAGTTCTATTTCGCTGTCGCCAAACAGCCGGCTGAAAGCACCCAGGCGGGGCTTGCTGTGTTTCAGCAATACACGTCGGAATTCCGAATCTCCGCCATTGAGCGAAACCAGGTCGGAAAATATTTCGGTTTTGTCGAATACCACCTTATCATATCCAAGTATGCCTGAATACACTTTCATGGATTCTTCGATTTTGGTTACCCCGATCACAACTCCATAGACCGACCCGGTATGTTTTTTCTCGTTGCCAAACCAGTTGTTCGATTCAATGATCTGGAAAATATTGTTGTAAGGATCGGTGAGAAAGAAATGAATACGGCCGTCAGGATCGGTAACAACGGGACTTACTCTCAGATTTTCGGAAGTGAAGTATGCATGTGTCTTATGAACATCGCGTGCCTTAATTTTTGCTGCATATATTCCAAGATCGCCCAGGGCCGGCACAAACTTGGCTGCCTGGGGGATACGTTCTGTATACTGCCATATTTCGAAACCACCGCCCCCATTCAGGTTGAGAGCAAGAACAGCATGACGTTTCTGAGGTTTCCCGCCTGTATAAGGCAGCATCAGTGAGGCAGTAGCACTCTCCTCAAAAACTTTAATATCCATACCGAGGTACTTCCTGTACCATTTCCAGGCTTCTGCAACATTAAGCACCCCGATACCGAGCTGCTGTATTCCGCTTACGACTACTTGATTCATTTATTTCTGAAGGGGTTAGGGGTTGGGGGGTATAGTTTCAGGGTTTCAGGGTTTCAGGGTTGATAGGTTGATGGGGTGAAATGACTGCGGCATTCAAAGGTTAAAGGGTTCAGGGTTGAGAGATTCAGTGTTCAAAGGTTCAAATGCCTGCGGCGTTCA
>CAISRK010000365.1 GCA_903887815.1 uncultured Bacteroidales bacterium
AAGTGTGGTGGCTGTATTGTGACATACAACCTGGCTGCTGACTGAATTTACCGTCGGGGTTGGATTAACGGTAATGGTAAACGTGGTGGATGTGCCTGAACAGGTTACGCCTGAATTCGTATTATAGGGTGTTACCGTTACTGTGGCAACTACAGGGCTTATCCCTGTATTGGTCGCTGTAAATGCTGCGATATTCCCTGAGCCGCTGGCAACAAGGTTTATCGATGGGGTTGTGTTGCTCCATAAAAAGACCGTCCCGGTTACTGTTCCTCCGAAAGTCACAAGTGTGGTGGCTGTATTGTGACATACAACCTGGCTGCTGACTGAATTTACCGTCGGGGTTGGATTAACGGTAATGGTAAACGTGGTGGCTGTGCCTGAACAGGTTACGCCTGCATTTGAATAATATGGCGTTACCGTTACTGTTGCTACTACCGGGCTTACCCCTGTATTGGTCGCTGTAAACGATGCGATGTTCCCTGAGCCACTGGCAGCAAGGTTTACCGATGGGTTACTGTTGCTCCATACGAATACTGTGCCTGCTACTGTTTCGCTAAAAGTTACCAGTGTGGCAGGTGATGCATTGCACACGACCTGGCTGCTAACTGAATTTACTGTCGGGGTTGGGTTCACCGTGATGGTAAATGTGGTTGGATTACCAGTACTGGTAATCCCTGCATTCGTATAACTAGGCGTTACAGTCACTGTGGCCGTTATGGGGGTTGTACCTGTATTGGTGGCTAAAAAGGTCGCGAAGGCCGGGCTTGCTGTACCTGAGGCTGACAATCCTATCGAAACATCGTTGTTCGTCCAGGTGAATACCGTACCAGCAACCATGCCGCTAAACGTATTACCGCCAGCTCCGGTTGCACTGTTGCAGTATGACTGGTTGGATATCGTATTTACAGTCGGCGTCGGGTTAACCGTGATTAAAAACTCATCGGAAATTCCATCGCAGGTTGTGCCTGAGTATATATAATGTGGCGTTACTACTACACTTGCTATTACAGCGACAGTTCCTGAATTGGTAGCTGTAAAAGCGGATATGTTACCTGTGCCGCTGGCAGCCAAGCCCATTTCAGATGCGCTGTTGGTCCACGTATAATATAAGATACCGCCAGGGTAAGGAACCGGCGTTGGTGTGCCTGTGAAGGTGACCGCAGCAGTAGAAGCACCATTGCATACACCCTGATCAGCAGTAGCTACTACTGTCGGGATCGGGTTCACTGTAACGATGGCATCTGTTGAATTGGCTGTTGGGCATTCCCCATTCTGGACCACTGCACGGTATTTTGTAGTTGCACTTAGGTTGGTGGCAGTGAGCGTAGTGGTGGTATTGGATACATCAACCGGGGTTTCCCAGTTGTCAGTCGACTTCTGCCACTTTATAATTATGCCTGTATACCCGGAAAGAGTCAGCAAGGTGCTGTTAATGCCCGGGCAAACCGATGCCGAACCGGCAATTGAACCGCCAACGGAACCGGACAATACGGTTACATCCTGAACCCCTGGTGATGCGCCTTCGCATCCTTCGGAATTCTGATAATTCACGCTGACACTCTGGTCCCCGGCTGTATTCCATTTTACGGTAACAGTGTGGTCGGTGGCTGTGCCTCCCGAAGTTATGCTTCCACCTGCAGAAACGATCCAGGTATAGGCTGACATTTCGGCCTCAGTGGTATAAACATTTCCTGAAACTCCGGAACAGACCGAAGCCGGTCCGGAAATCGAGGGAACAGGTGCAGCAATGGCTGTAACATTTTTTACTGTGGGGTTCAGTGCACTGCAACCAAACTCATTCTGATAGTTTACACTGACTGTCTGCGCTCCGGCTGTGTTCCAGGTAACAGTAACGGTATGGTCGGATGTGCCACCTCCCGCGGTAACTGTTCCACCTGCTGAGACAATCCATGAATAATTAAACTTTCCGGATTCAGTTGTATAAACTTTCCCCGGATGGGTTACGCAGGCAGTGGCCGGTCCCGAAAGAGTGACCACCGGCAGCGGACCTACTCCTATCGATTTTTCTGTTGGCGTGGCTGCAGAACAGCCGTTGGTGCCTGTGTAATTAACAGTTAAAGTATGTGTTCCCGCTGTGGACCATTCAATGGTGATGGCGGCTGTACCTGCTCCCGAAGTGATGGTTCCACCGGAGGAGAGTGTCCATACATAATTGCTTTTACCAGTTTCGGTCGTGTAACTTTCCGAGTGCATATTTCCGCAAACAGGGCTTGCTCCGGTGATGGTTGGAACGGGCAACGGTTTGACGGTAACGTTCTGAACCGCTGGTGATGCGCCTTCGCATCCTTCGGAATTCTGATAATTCACGCTGACGCTCTGGTCCCCGGCTGTATTCCATTTTACGGTAACAGTGTGGTCGGTGGCTGTGCCTCCCGAAGTTATTGCTCCACCGGCAGAAACGGTCCAGGTGTAATTCAGCATTTCGGCCTCGGTGGTGTATACATTCCCGGAAACTCCTGAACATATCGAAGCAGGACCGCTCACTGTTGGTATCGGTGAAGGAAGAACTGTGACGGCTTTGACTGTCGGACTGGCAGCAGTGCAGGATGAGCCCACGGTATAATTAACGCTTACACTCTGCGCACCGGTAGTAATCCATGTAACGGTGACTGTGTGATCGGAGGATGTGCCGCCGGCTGTAATCGTGCCCCCCGAAGAAATAGTCCATATATAGCTGTTATTGCCTGCATCCGTTGTGTATACCTTGTTGGTATGATTGATACAGGCGGAGGCCGGTCCGGACAAAGCAGGAACAGGCAGGGATACCACGGATACATTCTTTACCGCGGCAGTTCCTGCAGTGCAGCCATGGCCATCAGTATAAACGACGCTAACGCTTTGTGCACCTGTCGTATTCCAGGTTATAGTCACAGAGTTGTTGCCTGTACCGCCTCCCGAGCTAATGCTGCCTCCGGTAGACACTGTCCATATATAGTTGCTATTCCCCGACCCGGTGGAATAGATGTTCCCCGTTGAACCCACACATGCGGCTGAAGAGCCGGTGATATCAGGTACGGGAAGTGAATAAATGTCGGCGGTTGTGGTGGCTGTGAGCACGCCAGGGCTGTAATTTGGCGCCCCTGCGCCTCCCAAAGTCAACCCGCTGGCTGTAACTGTTTTACCTGTTCCTGCACTGGCATTATCAAATACGGATGAAGTTACCAAGAGGGTCACAACGTCGGGAGATATAACTCCTGTTAGTGTCTGGCTTGTAAGTGTGGCTGTACTGTTGCCGTCATAACACTTTGAAGACGCGGTAATTACAGGAGTTAGAGGTTTAGGAGTTATCGTGAAAACCGGTGTAACGCTTACTGAGAGGATGTAGTTTGAACCGGCAGTAAGGCTACCCACACTATAGGTATAGTTGGCTGCGTTTTCCCCGGCAGTTCGTCCCATTAGCCCGGTAATAATATCATATCCTATCAGCGAAGGTGACCATGTATACGTGAACGGAGCGGGATCGGAGCTTCCGTAAACCTTGGTCTGACCAGCATCGGCAGTAACTGTAATTGGTTTGGGATTCACCGTCATAACCTGGTCGGTTCGTCCCTGGCAATAGATAGCATCCCCGGCCTGGATTGCCGAAATGGTACAGCTCCCAGCCTTGAGGATCGTAATCGTACTTCCGTTGGTTCCTGCACATGTGGCTACCGTGGGATCAGAACTGCTGAATAGTACCGGATTTCCCGATGCACCTCCTGTAGCTGAAACTATAAAAGGGGAATCTCCCCAGGTCTTTGCTTCTAAGGCATCGAAAGTAACCACCTGCCCGACACAATATTCGCCTAGTCCAAAGTTGCTGAAACCGGTGAACGGAGTTGTATTTGTGTAATTCGGACTTGAATACGTTACATCATAATCGGTATTGGTTGTTGCGTCGCCTTTTATCATTTTCTTGATTGCAGATGTGGTAAAGCCGGTCCCGTCGAGGGTCAAAGTATAGGCAAGATCACTGCCACCCGACTGACTGATTTGCCAGTATCGGTCGGGGAAAAAGGTGACATTCGCAGGAGGAGACCCCGGCAGCAAAGCTTCGAGTTGTTCGGCCAGCACAGTGCTGGTTCCGGTGAGGGATGAAAAATTAAGGGACAACTGCCTGTAATTTCCGCCCTTTCCCAAAGGATACGAAAAATCACTCCCGGCTGAACCGATAACCCGGGCCATTTTACCATTAACATAAGTATTTGATGATGCTCCGGATACTGTTCCTGAGAGGCCTAACGTAAGTGTGTTTGTGCCGGTTGTGATGATGCCGGATTGAAAGTTCAGGATGTTATTGACCTGAACACTGCTTCCCAGGGTCAGACCGTTGCTGTTATTGAGTGTTAACTTGTCGAACTGAAAGGTGGCCGTGCTGCTTCCGCCCAGGGTCTGAGCTGCTGCACTGCTAAGGATCACCTCGCTGCCGGCTGCCGGACTGGTAAAAACACCCGCCGCCGCGACGTTATTGGTCAGATTACCCCCGAGCCGGAGTGTTCCCGATAGGAGGACTCCCCCGTCACCCCCGCTGCTCTCGTTGCGGAGGTTGCCGGTACTTCCGTTAACATATACCACGGCCCCCGATCCGATAACGATCTTCCCTCCGTTGTTGTATATTCCCTGGGCCGGGACAACAAATGGTAAAACCAGGGAAAGAACGATGAAAACAATGTATTTTTTCATAAGGGTGCAGGTGTTTTTCATAATTTTCCTTTTAATCTCTCCCGCGAAATCCCAAACATCTTGCTGCGAAATCGGGGGCCGGGGCTTGCCCCGGGGTTAATACCTATTCAATGTTTAAATCACTTCCGCCCTAATCCTTCAGGCATCTCACCGAAAGGCCCCACCTTTTGTCCTGGCTGCCTTGTGAGAAATAAAGAGTGACGTTGGTCATATAATAGGTATAGGAATATTGAGTCCCGGAGGTAGTTTTCGTCCATAAATATGCAGCGGTATTAAAATTAGTCCAATAGCCGGGACTCGTTATATTTCGCGCACCTGCTCCCAGAGCTGTAAAGCCGGTATAATTGTTTCCTTCGTTTGCGGGATTGGTGGGGGCAGCCCAGTGGCCGTATGAGGAGTTCTCTCTCATGCACCCGCCTTCCTGAGAAGTGCCCATGCTGGTAGTTACCAGGTTTGATATATTACTTTTCTGGGGTAAAATACTCGGGTTCAGAAGGGATATGCCAGCCGGGAGGGCATATGCCCTGAACATTGCCTGCAGGAACCGGGTTCCAGGTGGCCGTATTGGTTGCCCCGTTCAAATATTGAACCAGTTCGGCCCATTGATATAGACCTCCGTAGGTGGTACAGTTTGCTTCATCATTGTCGTAGCAGTATTTCTCAATTACACTGTTGTTGGTCTGATCGGTGGTTTTGTCGATTTTGGTGCCGATATTCAGGTTCTCCTTGAGCCAGCATTGGGTACCCATTTGCAGGGTATGGTAGGTGACCCCTCCGTAATCAACTGTTGCTGTGGTGCACGGACCGGCCTGGGTAACCTGTAGCAGAGTTGTCGCCGGGCTATACCCGCAGTTCGTATAGGCCCATACATAGGCCTGCTGCTGGGTAAAAGGAGCCAATCCTGTTTCGGTGTAGGTAAGTGCAGTGCCCACATCAGTAGCGCTTGCATAGGTAGCGCTAGTACTCCATTTATAACCGGCTGCCCCTGTAACTGCCTTCCATCTCCAGGCGATCTGCGTGGCGGTATTGGGCCCTTTGGCGGTGTCGGGAGCCGCCGGGTCTCTGTTGGTCCTTTCATAAAGCCAAATAGATGTGGAAACCCCACAGCCTGTGTATGCCCAAAGATAGCGTGTATATGGAGTATCACAACTCAATCCTGTTTCAGTATAGGTAAGCGCATTCCCCTTGTCGGTAGCCGTTTCGTAATTATTGCTCGTATTAAACTTGTAGCCCAGAACTGTTCCGCCTGCCGGACTTGTCCATACCCATTGCACAGAGTTCACTGTAGCCACATTGCCTCCGGCTGTTGCAGGCAGGGTGATGCAGTCCTGGTAACTTCTCCACTGTGAATTGGAATAAATAGCAAGTGCACCGTTTTTGCCGCAGTCGGTACAAAAAACCATCAAGCCTTCTTCGGGGCTTGCAATAGCATCTCTTTGAGCTAAGGTCATCCGGGGCATAAGAAAGCCCTTGCTGGTGGATTTCACATCGAGCATGGCCGAATTGGCAGGAGCCGTACCATCGGCGTTGATGCCTACATTTTGGGAGAAACTGAGCATGTTAGATCCCAAAAGACAAAGAACTAAAAGGAGGATGCTTTTCATATTTACCTAAAATTTGATTAATTGATACCATGATGATTTTATTATTCCGGAGCTATTGCCCCGCTAATCCTTGACACATCTCACCACGCACCTGTCGGCTTAGTAAAAGATCCTATTGCTGGCAGAATCAGAAGAATTAAAAAAATCAGTTCGTTCATTGTTATGTGAATCACCCGCTTCACGAAATGTAGTTTATTGTTCATCTCTTTGATTGTTAATAAGATTTCATTTCACCTCATTCCATTTGTTTCTCTCGTATTCAACTCCTGTTTACTCGCCCGAGAGGTGAAAGTCCTCCCTCACTCCCTGTCCGATCAATGCCGCTCCCGTTAAAGAGAAGCACTGAAGGGTAGTTTATTCGCTATGGTAATGATTTCCAAGCCTTTTCGATTGATATTTACTACTGTCAACCGGTACCATAAATCTTTGTGTTTGTCATTTAATTCGTCTTTCTTTCATCATTCCTATAGTTCTGCGCCTGGCGTTAAGTGGTGTGCTCCATTCGCTGCTTACTTCGACTTCGCTCAGCCCAGGTCGCGCTTATTGCGCACCCTAATTTTTAACACACCTTACCGAAAATCCATAAGTCTTTTGATAACTAGAATTAGCTGTGGAGCCATTGTAAGTATAGTTAAGTAAAAACATCCAACCATAAGTACCATTTTGTGTTGAATTCCACCAATGAGCGTATTGCCTGCAAGTGGTAAATCCGCTGCTGGTATACAAACCTCTTTGCCCGCTGCCCATTGCAGTGAAACCAATGTCATCTGTGCCAAAATATGTTGAAAAAGGTTCCCAGTGAACGAATCCGACCTCCTTCAGGACTTTGCCTTGTTGTCCGGTTCTCAAGTTGCCCACGAGAACAAGCAAGGCATCCGATTCTGTTTTCGTTGGGATGTGCCATCCTGAGGGACAGATCCCCTGCGCACCATCGGTGGTTACCCACTGCATCGCTTCATTCCATTGGTAAAGTCCCCCGTATATTGAACAGCTGTCTTCTTTATCATTATAGCAGTATTTCTCAATTACACTATTGTTTGCCATATCTGTATTCCCATTGATTCTGGTGCCAATGTTCAGGTTTTCCTTCATCCAGCACTTGGCGCCGATCTGGAGGGTATGGTAGGTTACTCCTTCATAATTTACTATTGCCGGGTCGCATGGACCGGCGGGAGTTATTTCTGTCAGAGTTGCCGGATTTGGATTGTACCCGCAATTTGTTACGGCCCATACATAGGCGTTGTATTTGGTGGCACCTGTCAGTCCCGTCTGGGTATAGGTCACTACATTATCTATATTTGTTGCTGTTGCATAGTTGTTTGTTGAATTCCATTTATACCCGGTTGCGCCAGCAACGGTTTTCCATTTCCAGACGATTTGGGTAGGGCTTGGCGTTCCTTTGGCGGTATCGGGAGATCCAGTATAGACTAATGTCGTGGCAGTAAGCGTGACGGGAGCCGATATCCCGCAACCGCTGATCGCCCAAACGTAGCGTGTATAAGGCGTGTAGCAGTCTAGCCCGGCCTCGGTGGTGCTTGTCGAAGTTCCCATGTCATTCGCTGTAGTCAGGTTATTCGTGGTATTCCATTTGTACTTTTGGACTCCGTTATAGGATGAGGAGGCGCTGTTAACCCAGACCCACTGGATGGAATAAACGGTAGTAACATTTGTTCCCGCCGTTGGAGTTGCGGTGATGCAATCCTGGTAGCTTCTCCATTGTGAATCGGAATACACTGCCAGAGCCCCGTGAATTCCACAATCGGTGCAGAAAACAATCAGACCTTCGTCCGGATTTACAATGGCATCTCTTTGGGCAATGGTCATTCTCGGTAAAAGGAAGCCCTTACTGGTGGATTTTACGTCGAGCATTGCCGAATTGGCAGGAGCTGAGCCATCGGCATTGATGCCTACATTCTGGGCATTAAGCAGGGTCATGGAGGCACACAATGCGATAAAAAGAAGGATTACCTTTGTCATATCAAATGGATTTTATCTTATGTTGGTTTTTAATTCAGTGAATGAGGATGGCAGCGCCATGATCTCCTTTGTATGGCTGTCGAGTAAAATCATCACCGGTGTGCTGAGTAAAAAATAGTCGTTTGCAACGGGGCTGTTGATCCCCTCGGCACGAAGGTGTTTCCATTCCGGCAGTCCGCTTATTAGCGAACCCCAGTTTTTTATATCGGTTTCATTATCGTCGAGGCTGACTGCAACAACTTCAGGCCTGGTTAAAACGGGGAGTTCATCGAACCAGGGCTTTAATTCCTTAATAAGGTCAGTACAATGGCTGCATCCTGAGCTGTAGAACAACAGCAGGATCCGCCCCGCGACGGGTTGAGTGGTGCTTAAATCAAAAAGATTGCCGGCAGCATCCTTCAGGATGATGTTCGGGGCTTTGGCCCCTACGGTGAGCAATTGCATCCCCAGCAGCCGCTTCTCAATCTGCAGTCGTTTGGATGTCAGGCAGTTCGGATCCCTGGTGTATGGCTCCAGCACTTTTAATCCTTCCGGAAGCTGGTTGCTTTCGAAGCCACGGTAGAAATAATCCACCATCCAGCCATATACAAGCGGATGTCCACCCTTAGCCTTTTCAATGGCCTGCCGGGCGGCGGCCGGAAGGAGCGAATCGCGCAATGCCTTGGTTGTGCACAAGCGGCTGTAAAGGTTCACATAAGCATCCATCCACTTGATCATTTCTGCAGTTCTTATTACCAGTGTATCCCTGAAATCCATCCCATCGAAATAGTGTTGGATGACGCCCTTGATTTTATCTGGTTCGCTACCCGTGAAAGGTGTTGTTGGAATGTAGTTTAACTGGTAGATACTGCTTACGAACAGATTCTTGTCCCTCTTTTCTGCTGATCGCAGAGATTGGTTGTGTGCTCCCCTCTGTTGTTCGTACTCTTTGAGTGCTTGCTGGTAGAAACCGGATTGTATTGCGCCGTAATTCATCAAAAAATCGTGTAACACGGCCAACTGTTGTCTCTTTTTTTCGTTCTGTTTCGAAAATTGTACAAAGGCATTGTTTTCCAGTTCTCCCTGCTGAAAACGGATACTATCCGCATAATTGGGATTGATCCAAAGTTCGAGATCCTGATTGTTGATAAAAATATTCTTCTGAGAAGTGACAGGTTTATCAGACGGCTCCTTTTTGGAGTCGAACTGCAGCATAAATTCACCGGGCAGGTATTGCTTTGGTACTACGAGAAATACTGTTTCATTGTTTTTCACTCCCGAACCCTCCACAATTGATTTAAAGGCTTTTGAACCTGTGAGCGGTATCACGCTGATCCTGCTTTCGGCCACTCCACGCAAGTGAACGATTACTATCCTCGACTCCGTTGTTTGTGCACGCAAGGATGGCAATGCGAAAGCTGACAGCAGGAGCAAAAAGCTTAGTGTGAGGGATGGGCGAATCACGAGATTGTTTTTTATATTCATTTATTCTTAAAGGGTTTTAATAATAAAGCTTTGTAAAAATAAAGATTGACTTGAGGAGGCGCAATAATTCCGGCGACAAGTTTGCGGCAATTTTGGAAATTGCTGCAAAGTTTTACTGTTATTATGGCGTAAGAATATAATTGAGGGTTTTGGGCTACTCTCTGAGGGGTTAGTTTACCGCAAATTTGCTGTGGGAAAATAGTGTTCAGGTTATAGCCCGAAAGCTCTGCTGTGAGGAATTATTCCTTCCGTTTCTTTAAAATATAATCGGGAATGCGGGGCAGTCCGTACAAAATACCATGGAAAAAGAACGGCGAACTTAACAAGCCTATCATTCCCAATGCTGAGAAAAACTGCAGGGCATTTACGGTAAAGAATACGTCGGAAGCCTCTGCAAAGGTTTTAATTACCGAGAACAAGTGACACAGGATTAAAAGCAGTTGAAAGCCAAGAAAGACGGTCAGCCATTTGATCATAAAGTACTGCCCTGAGAGTACGAACATATTTTCGTGCCTTGCTAAATAGCGGATAAACAACCCTATAGACCAGAGTGTATATGCAAATACCAGGATAGGACGGCTCAGGTAAACCAGGTAAATGGGAAATATTTCCGACAAAATAGTGAATTGATATGTTCTCATAAAACCAACATCTTCAACAATTGCTTTGGCTATCTCAACTTTTAAAATGTAGGGTGTTATAATATAGGGGAGCGACGCTATTAAATACACCAGCGAGGGAATCAAATGCAGCAGGTCTGTTTTTTTTAGCCGGGAATTATCGGTTAAAACACTCCTTATGTACCCATACAAAGCCGGGCCGGCCAGGTAGGAAAGGAAGGTAAAATTTGTACAGAAAATACTGACCAGGAACACCGATTTCGAATTCAAAACTACATATTGATTCAAACCGTAAAAACTTATACAGAAAAAGAATATACCCAGGTAAATGATCGGTTTGTATTTTGCTGCGTTAAAATACAACAATACCAGGGAGAGAATTATTCCGGTAATCGATAAAATAAGTAGCATCGGCGTTAATACTGATTTTGTTTTTTATCCAAAATGAATCTTTTCTGCTTGCCGGGAATTCGGGCAAATAGAATTGCAAAGATGTGGGTCGATTTAATCGATTGGAATAAAAAACGGGAAAACTTTGCGTCAAATTTCAAAATTGCATCAAGGTTGTTCTATATGCAATGAATTTTGGTCCCTGTTAGGGAAAAATGATCCGGGGGAGACCCCCTCGGTTTTTTTAAACGCCCTCAAAAAGGTGCTTCGGTTGGTAAAACCTGATAATATTCCAACTGCTTCAAGTGTCAGTTCTTTGGTTTTGCCTTCCAGGATCTGGCTTTTGGCAAATTCTATGCGGCATTCGTTGCAGTAATCAGATC
>CAISRK010000366.1 GCA_903887815.1 uncultured Bacteroidales bacterium
TAATTCAGAATATCCTGTGCATGCAGGCTCAGGAATATTCCCAGCAGAATACAGGTTATACTAATTTGTTTACTACAAGCAATCATAATATTTTTTAGTATAAATATTATATGGATATTCCTGTTCGCTGACTAAAAAATGACACCTCAGCAATCTGTCCAGTCCTTCAAGAATGCCTTTTATTGATCCCTTCTTCTGAATTGCTTCAATTGTATAAACAGAGCATGAAGGTTCAAAAACACAGGCATCCATATCCTGTGATGAAAAATATTTCTTATAGAATAAAAAAGAGAAGGCCATTATGATATTTGTCTCTGATTCAGCGTTTTTAAGATATTCCGAGTAATTTCCTTTTACATCTTTATAGCTGAAAAGCAAATTGAGTGGTTTCTCAATGCCCAATATTCCAATTAAATCCGAATAAACCTCTGATTGCTTCTTTGTTTTACTGTTTTTCGCTATTGTATTCGCATTTAGAATACCTCCAACATAGTAACGGTAAAAAAACGGTAAGATGACGAAAAAATCAAGAACCGGTGTGTAAAGTGCTATGTAAGCAAGGGCACTCAAAAGCACAAGCGAATTAATTCCATTCACTGTTTTGCCTGCGTAGGCCTGTCCGCTACCAGGCAGAACTATACTCATTGTGGTTGCCAGTGCAGGATTGGGCTTTGTCAGCCTTTTCCTTTTGGCATACAAATCATGCAGTTGCGTATAAAGCAATGTGTTATTTTGTTGAATTATTTGATTGAAGCATGAATAAGATTCATCATATCGCGCCAATCCAAAATAACAAATACCTTGATAAAGCCTTTTCCTGTTTGCTAAAAAAACATTGGAACGTGTCTCAATTTCGTCAAGTTTCTTCAAACTATATACAAAATCATTTTCCAGGATTATACATAATATTTTATCCAGTTCGCATGCTATACGGCTACTATCCGTATCGGAGTATAAAAGTGCTGTATCATAATAAGAAAAAGCCAACTCCAAATTATTGTCAATTAAATAACAGCAGGCAATTTTTTTACTGGCTTCGGCTTTCCCCCCTCTTGTTCCTGAAAAGAAAAAGGCGCGTTGGTATTCATTAATTGCAGCATGATTTCGGTTTAACCTGAACAAGGAATCCCCAAAACTAATAGTGGATTCTATATTCTGTGAATTCACATTAATGATGCTGAGCAGAAAGAAAAGTAAAAAAAAGCATTTCACAAACATTCTTCCCATGACTAATGCTCATTTATAGTGACATCTTAATTTGAAGAAACAAAATATAAGTTCCTGTGGCAAATCGGATTGAATCAAATACACCACAGGAACATTCGCATGATTTTTCAGGCCCTAAAATTTGTATGACAATGTCAGATTAGGTTTAGTCGGACTATATTTGGTCACTCTTGCTGTCGAAACGCCGAGGTCAAACCTGTTAAACATTGAAGAACTGGACGAAGTATAAACTGGTTTATATTTATCTGTCAGTTGTCCAATAAGGATTCCGGCTCCAACAGAAAAAACGGTCCAGATAGCAGCGCCTCCTGCAAGTTGATTATTATCATATCCTGACGATACAGGATCATTAGCTGCAACTGTTATTAAACATATTGCCAGACAACCACCACCGCAACCAAGTGCCCAATAGACAGTACTTCCTTTCTTAGCTTCAACTAATCTTACATCGGCTAAAGGATAGGATTTTTGTAAACCATTTTCAAGAAATGTAATTGATTGCTGATTGATTACTCCTTTAGCTCCTTTCATAGTGATACCACTTTTAAAAGAAACTCTGACTTTAGAATAAGATTGTTGCTGTGCCATTGAAGAACTTACAACGAAACACATGATTACGAGCAGGCAGTAAATTTTTTTCATAGAACTTTAGTTTTGGTTGTTAATTAAGATTAGTTAATGGTTTGAGTTAATTAGCAATAAATCATTATTGAAAGTTAACCGGTAATTGTGAGATTTTATCTAAAGGTTAATGGTTGCTTCTATATGCCATATAATCAGGCTTATGCATAAATGTTTTTTTATGATATCTGGGTTTTTTTCATCATTTGAGGCGCTCAAAACTATTTGGAATCTTCAATTGATTCGAGTTTTAGGGCAGGCAAATTTTATTTGCGAATAAAATTGCAAATAGTTTTCAGTATTGAATTGTAGGATAAGGCCTAAAATTGCATAGGATTTATCCTACAAAAAATGCCGACTTGTGAATAATTAAACGTTCCGGAGGATTAAAGCAGCGTAATGCGAATTTTGGATTTTTACTGACACTCTTGGTTTCTGGTCAATTTATCAGATTCGTAATTAAATTAAAATCAATATGTCAAATTTCAGTGCTAAAAAAAGTTTCTTGTTTCCGGATTTCAGGGTTGAAAATTTCTTGATACGGTTAAATTCAGAAACTTCAAAAATATTTTTACTTTTTTATCGGGTTTGTGTTAGAAATACCTAACTTTGTGTTAGGGATAATTAACATTAACAGTCATGAGAAAATCTCTTTTAGTTGTAATTGTTTCGTTACTGGTTCTGGCAACAACATTACTCTGGCAGGTGAATCCCATAGCGCGTACAATGTGGGAAAATATGCAATTTTTTATAATAGGTGTGCTAGTCTGTTTTGGGCTGTATGTGGGCTACCGCCGGTTTACCAGTGAAAGGCGCGGGCAACCTGCCGAAGACGAATTCTCGAAGAAAGTTCTGCAGAAAACTGCTGCACTGTCCTATTATGTTTCGCTCTACCTCTGGTTATTAGTAATGTACCTGAGCGGCAGGTATAAGATGGAAACAGATGTACTGATCGGGGGAGGAATCCTCGGGATGGCGGTTGTTTTTGCGGCGGCCTGGATTTTCTTTAATTTCAGAGGTGTTAAAGATGCATAACCGGATAAAGGAATTAAGGGCAAAAGACAATCTTACCCAGGACGACCTTGCCCGCATGGTGCAGGTACGGCGCGAAACGATTGTTTTCCTCGAACAGGGGAAATATAACCCTTCGCTGAAACTGGCTCATGATATAGCCATGGTCTTCAGACTAAAAATCGAAGAGTTGTTTATATTTGACGAAGAAGGAATAAGAAGTTAGGAAAGCCCTATTGTTTCTCCGTCGGAACTTTGCCAGTCGTAACTATACAAGCCGTCGAGCAGTCGTTTTTGCTTTTCTTCAGGTGTAAGAATATTGTATTTGTGCTTCTCTTCCTCGAGTTTTTGGCGTTTTTCCTCTTCCACACGATGTATTTCGGCCAGGTAGGTATCTTCCATCCGCTTTTTAAGAAAATCGCGGGCTACTGAAGGGAAAAGTTCAAGTAAAAGTTCTTCCTTTTCATTCCGAGCCAGGCGCACACCGCCATACTCGTCAAAAACCGGGTTCTCCTGTTTTTTGTAAAACTTTGTATCATAAGGTGTTTCTGTTTTAACACCGGCAAGCTTAAACCTGAAATCGGGATCAACAGGCACAGGCGTATGGCCGTATACTCCTTTTACAAGGTTTACGAATTGAATCGATTTGGTTGTATAAAGAGGAGCTCCGTTTGATTCGTCAAGGGCGCAATTTACAGCCTGTACCCCAACAATCTGGCTGGTTGGCGTAACAAGCGGCGGGCAGCCGGAGGCCAGCCTTACAAGCGGGATAAGTTCAAGTGCACGTGGAAGAAGTTTCTCCAGTTTGAGCGCTTTCAGCTGCGCGAGCATATTGGAATACATTCCGCCGGGAATTTCAGCTTCACAGATTTTACTGTCGGGTTCCGGGAAGCCAAACCAGCTTTCGATGCGGTGACATACTTCGAGCAGGTCGTCTTCTTTGTCGGCTTTGGCATAAGCAATGGCCATTTCCATCATCTGGTCGATGTCCTTGGGAAGTTTATCGGTAAGGATGTTAAACTCCCTGGGGAATTTGTAATTGTCGAACTCACTTAACTCGTAGCGTATCGACCGCAGTTCCTGGTCAAGCCCGATTACCGCTTCCACATTTACCCCGGTGCTTATATTCATCCGGTTGCAGAACAACTGAATCAATTCGAAAGCCGGTGCAGCCGTTCCACCAGCAAAACTCATAAGGGCAGTATCGACTATATCAGCGCCGTTCACAATGGCCATGAGTGTTGAAGCAAGCCCGTATCCGGGGGTGCAGTGTGTATGAAAATCAATTGGTACCGATACATTTTTTTTGATCATACGTACCAGCACACCTGCTCTCAGCGGGGTAATAAGCCCGGCCATATCTTTTATGGTAATGATATCTGCTCCCATTTCCTGTAGCTGAATAGCTTTCTGCAGGAAATATTCTTTTGTAAATATTTTACTTGGAAGTACTTTGGCATGGAAAAGAGCTTTCATCTTTTCGCGTGTCGAGTATTTCGGATCCACTGTATATACAATGGTACAGTCGGCAATTCCTCCGTTTTCCTTCACTGATTTTATAGTCGACTGAATATTGTCAAGGTCGTTCAGGGCATCAAAAATCCTCATAATTGAGATCCCCGATCGGATGGCATTACAGTTGAAACCACTTATAACATCGTCAGGATAAGGGTTATAACCAAAGAGATTCCGTCCGCGCGATAAAGCAGTTAAAAGTGTGGAGTCACCCATCACCTCATGGATGCTTTCGAGCCTGTCCCAGGGATTTTCGTTTAAGTAGCGCATGATTGAATCGGGCACAGCTCCTCCCCAGACTTCCATTGCGTAAAACCCGGCATTTTTGAATCCCGGGAGAGTACGTTCAACCTGCTTTTGTGTCATTCGTGTGGCAAAAAGAGATTGTTGCCCGTCGCGGAGGGTTACATCACGAATAAGAAGCTGTTTTTTATTCATAGCTAAGTTGTAATTTGTTGTAGCTGTCAACCCAAATCGGGTATATTTATCTAATAAACAATATGTTAAATTCATTCACTGTTAATTGAATAACAAAACGTACTGTTAATTAAATAACAATGCAAAAGTAATGTTAATCACATTCAGAGAAACAAAATATTAAAATATTTTTCTAGGATAAGACCTGTGTAAAAAGAATTCTGATTTTTAATTCAGCTGATTGATTTTAAGTAATTTCGCCAATTGAAAATTAACCTCTAAAAAGCAGCCTTATGTTAAAACACGTTCTTCCATTTATCATTTCACTGGCATTGATTTCGGCTGTTGCGAGCAGCTGCAAGCAAAAAACAAACAGTGATAAATCAGCTAACGATACAACCGCTATGAGCGAAATGCAGAAAAAAGTAAATGATTATGCCGTCGTTAAGTTAACCACCGACCTTAGTAAACTTACCGAAAAGGAAAAGCAGATGCTTCCTGTCCTGGTTGAAATTGCCAAGATCATGGATGATATTTTCTGGGAACAAACCTGGGGAGATAAGAATGCATTGCTCGATACAATTAAGGATCCCTATACAAAGCAGTTTGCTGAAATTAATTACGGCCCATGGGACAGGCTTGATGAAAATCTTCCGTTTATTGCCGGTATAGGCGAAAAACCGAAAGGGGCTAATTTTTACCCAACGGATATGAGCAAAGAGGAATTTGAAAAATGGAATGATAAGAATAAAGCAAGTCAGTACACGGTAATTGAGAGGAATGCGGATAAAAGCCTGAAAAGTGTCTGGTATCACGAAAAATACGCTGACAAAATCAAGCAAGCTTCGGAATTATTGCTTAAGGCAGCCGACCTGGCTGAAGATGCCGGGCTTAAGAAGTACTTTACTTTACGGTCGAAAGCGCTGCTAACCGACGATTATTTCGAAAGTGATATGGCATGGATGGATATGAAAACCAACACAATTGATCTTGTTGTCGGCCCTATTGAAAATTATGAAGATGAACTTTTCGGGTATAAAGCAGCTCACGAAGCATCGGTTCTCGTTAAGGATAAGGACTGGAGTACGAAGCTCGAAAAATATGCTGCCATGTTGCCTGAATTACAAAAGGAACTTCCCTGTGATCCGAAATATAAAAAAGAAGTGCCTGGCACCTCATCGGATCTAAATGCGTACGATATTCTTTATTATGCCGGGAATTCGAACTCAGGGGGCAAAACCATAGCCATTAACCTGCCGAACGACGAAAAAGTACAGCTGGCAAAAGGCAGCCGCAGGTTGCAGCTGAAAAATGCCATGCGGGCTAAATTCGACAAAATACTTGTTCCTATTTCGGAGGTGCTGATTGATCCTTCGCAGCGGAAAAACATAAAATTTGATGCTTTCTTCGGCAATGTTATGTTTCACGAAGTATCGCACGGACTGGGAATTAAAAATACAATAACCGGAAAGGGAAACCTGCGCAAGGCACTAAAAGAACAATATTCAGGATGGGAAGAAGCCAAAGCCGACATTGTCGGGTTGTGGATGGTTAGCTGGCTGATCGAAAAGGGTGAACTTTCAACAATTACAGTTGAGGATGCCTATGTTACATACATGGCAGGTCTTATCCGCTCGGTCCGGTTTGGTGCTGCCGAAGCCCATGGCAAGGCTAATATGATGTGTTTCAACTTCTTTGAAGATAAAAAAGCATTCTCGCGTAACGAAGATGGTACATTCAAAGTTGATATCGATAAAACCCGCAAAGCTGTTGCCGAATGGAGTGCATTTATCCTTAGCGTTGAGGGTGAAGGCGATTACGACAAAGCTGTCAGTTATATGAAGGAGAACGGGAAAGTACGTCCGGAACTTCAGGCGGGCCTCGAACTGCTTAAAACCGCCAATATCCCGAAAGACGTGGTATTCGATCAGGGAGTTGCAGCAATAGGTCTGTAGCAATTTGAAAACCTGGATGGGAGAGAGGCGACAACGGTTAGGGGGAAGGCAAGATTGCAAATAAATTTAATTAGAACTCAGCAGGATAAACTTCCTGCTGAGTTTTTAATGGAAATACACCCTCATTTTCACAGAGTGTATTTGGCAACTTGCAGAACAAAACCATCAACTTACAGAGGATTAGCTGAACGTTAGAGGCTGGTCCGTTTTTTTAATAACAATAAACATACCTTTGCTCAATAAATCAAATAAGTTACAAAAAATCGAAAAATGAAAAAGATCTTACTTGCTGTTTGTTTGCTTTCTGCGGTTTTCGCAAAAGCGGCCAATACACCCGACGAAGGCATGTGGCTTCCCATGTTTGTTGAAAGGTTAAATTATGTTGATATGCAGAAAATGGGGCTTCATCTTACAGCTGAAGAGCTATACAGCATTAACCATTCCAGCCTCAAGGATGCCATTGTAAGCATGGGCGGAGGATTCTGCACTGCCGAAGTTGTATCATCCGAAGGACTGCTTTTCACCAACCACCATTGCGGATATGATGCTATACAGAACCATAGTTCAGTTGAGCATGACTATTTAACTGATGGTTTCTGGGCTATGAACAAAGCTGAAGAACTTCCCAACGAAGGGCTGTTTGTTTCGTTCCTGGTGCGTATGGAGGACAAGACCAGCGAAGTGCTGGGAGTTGTAACTGCCGATATGGATGAAGCTGCACGCACAGCCGCCATCGAAAAAACAGTGAATGCACTGAAGAAAGATGCATCGGAAGACGGAAAGTACCGGGTAGATGTAAGAAGTTTTTTCAATGGGAACGAGTATTATCTGTTTGTTTACCAGGATTACAAGGATGTCCGGCTGGTTGGAGCCCCTCCTTCATCAATAGGTGAATTCGGCGGGGATACTGACAACTGGATGTGGCCGCGTCATACAGGCGATTTCAGTATATTTCGTATTTACACAGCACCCGACGGTTCGCCGGCTGAATACTCGAAGGACAATGTGCCGTTGGTTCCCAAACACTTCCTTCCTATATCGCTGAAAGGCTACAAAAAAGACGATTTTGCAATGATCTGGGGTTACCCGGGCGGAACCACCCGGTATATGAATTCATGGGCGGTTGAAGCTACACTGAACGATCTTGATCCTTCGTATGTGCAATGTATGGGAGCAGTACTCGAAAAACAGAAGGAAGGAATGGATAAGGACAATGCCGTTCGGATAGCTTATGCAAGCACCTATAAGAGTATTGCCAATACCTGGAAAAACAAGATGGGCGAAGCCCGTGACCTTAAAAGGCTGAATGTTATTCAAAAGAAACAGGAAGTCGAGGCGAAGCTTCTGGCATGGATCAATGCCGATGGGCAGCGTAAGGCAAAATACGGCGATGTGCTTGGTACATTTGCTGATATTTACAAGCAATATAAAGACCAGAACCTGAATAAGCAACTCGTATATGCCAGTATTACGATGCGTATGTCGAAAGCCTTCTCGTTCCCCGGCCAGTCAACAGGGATTGAAACCGTTCTGAAAACTGGCGCCAAAGGAGATGATCTGAAAAAGCAGATGGAAAAATTCAAAGGGACTTCGGAAGAACATTTCAAGGAATACAACAACGAAATTGAGCAGAACATTGTTGTCGCCCTCCTCAAACTATACCGCGACAATATTCCAGCAGCTCAGCATCCGGCAATTTACCAGGAGATTGATAAAAAATACAAGGGAGATATCGATAAATATGTTGCCGAATTGTTTAAAAAATCAATTTTCTATACTAAAGCCAGTTTTGATGCTTTTCTTGAAAAACCAAGCCTGAAAAAACTTCAGAACGATCCTGCCCTCAAGGCCTATAATTCGTTTAGCGATTATACCAAAGGATTGCAGAAAATTTCGCAGGATCTGGGTGTAAAGAACAGGAAAACCCAGAGACTGTTCCTTGCAGCACTTCGCGAAATGGAACCCACAAAGAGCTTCTATCCCGATGCCAACAGCACTATGCGCATGACTTATGGTAAAGTACTCGATTACTACCCGGCTGATGCGGTCCACTACAACTATTTCACCACCCTGGATGGTGTAATGGCGAAAGAAGACCCGACCAACGAAGAATTTATTGTTCCCGCCAAACTTAAGGAACTATACAATAAAAAAGATTACGGACGTTATGGCGAAAACGGGAAACTTTATACCTGCTTCCTTACCGACAACGATATTACCGGCGGTAACTCGGGAAGCCCTGTTATTAACGGTGATGGCCAGCTTATCGGTTTAGCCTTCGACGGGAACTGGGAAGCCATGAGCGGGAATATTCTTTTCGAACCGGAACTTCAGCGTACTATAAATGTGGATGTTCGCTACGTACTTTTTGTAATTGATAAATATGCCGGTGCCACCAACCTGATAAACGAACTCAAAATCGTTCAGTAAGCATAAAAACCAAATACTAAGATTTTAAAAGGGCTCACTAGGGCCCTTTTTTATTTGCATGCGGTTTAGTGAAAAAGAAAATGACAAACTGATTAGTGATAACTTATCTTTGCAGTGATTAACAATCCTGGAAATATTTCGATGGAGACGCAGAAGAACAACCCTTTACACGGTATAAGCCTTGAAACTGTATTGCAAAGGCTGGTTGACCATTTCGGCTGGTCCATACTCGGGAAACTTATTCATATTAACTGTTTTATTGAAAATCCAAGTATTCAGTCGAGCCTGAAATTCCTACGAAAGACACCATGGGCCAGGAAAAAAGTTGAAGAACTTTATCTCCAGATTCACGAAAGTGATAATAAGAAACAATAATTACACGGGTTTCGAAATGAAATTAATTTGATTTTATACAACCGGAGTACAAATACGGGACTCATTGCGGCGGGATTAAAAATCCTGCCGGGCAGCACAAAAAAAAATCCCTCATCCAAATACAGGTGAGGGATTTTTCAATAAATTAAAGCTCCGACTACATGTTTTTCAATAGTTTGGCATTTTCAACAATTACTTCGTAGAAGTAACCTGCACCAAAGTCCTTTTTCAAAGTAACCGTGCCTTCGAATGTAACCACATCGCCAACCTTTGTAACATCGTGGGTTGTGATGGTTAGGTCGAACGATCCGTTGCTGTTGGTTCCATCCTGGATATGAACCCAGTTTGTGTTCATGATATCAGCACTGAATTTCACAACTTCTCCACGGATTTTAACTATTTTGCCGGAATAGGAATCTTTATTTGCATAAAGTTCGGCAATGCTTATGCCTCCTTCGGCGGGTTCAACCTTTATACCTTCTTTTGGTGTTGGCGCCTGTTTCCCTTTAAGAGAGTCGGCTACCGAAACTTTCATAACGATAGGCTGGTCGCTGAATTTGTCAACAAAGCCGATTACAGGAAATGTTCTTTTTAACTCCTTGCTCACGAAATTACTCATCTCTACGCCTGGAATATAATAATAGTATTTGCCTACTTCAACTTCGGCACGAACAATAGCAATCCAGTTTTCCTGTTCTTTGTCTGTAACTCGGAGGTACGTGTAATTGCTGGTTTGAATGATTTCTTCAACTTTAACTTTATGCACGTTAGGGGCAAGGTTTTCGTCGACTGTGCTTTTCGATTTGCATGCGGCTGCGAAAATAACGAGGCCGGCAAGCAGAACAAACAATTTAATCCTGGTTTTCATAGAGTGATGTTTGTTATTAATGTATAATTATTCGATTTCCAACTGCAAAAGTATTCATATTTGTGCATATCTTCAAAGTAGTTTCCAAAACTCTGGCAATTTAATTGCAAATACAAAAGCCAAGTCAAAACAGATAGTGCAACACATTGGGCATAAGGCTATCCGGTTTGATTTTGCGGGAGCTGTCGTGAAATTGATTCCTGCTCAGCCATGCGCTATCAGGGTTCAATCCATAATACGGAGTTCCCTGTTCCCTGCAGGTTTTCTTCCCAGTACTCATTAGCAGGATCGATCATCCATTTACCGTCGACAATGAATTTGTATTTGTATTTCCCTGGTTTCAGATAAACGGGGTATGTCCAGGTGCCGTTTTTAAATGTCATGGCGAAAGAATCCTCACGCCAGTAATTGAAGCTGCCTGTTACGATAACACTTTTTGCATCAGCAAACTTTGCCAAAGTAAAAGTGTGGTTGGGTTTAAAGGTTATGCAAGAATTTTTGTAATTTCCGCTTCCGGTTGTATTAGGGTTATCAGGATCGGGCATCCAGTTCCCGTCAACAATAAATTTATACTCATAATTGCCTGCCCCGAGTACATAAGGTAATTCCCAGCCGTCGGGAGTTTTATTCATTACCAGTTCGTTGTAACTCCAGCCGTTGAAGCTGCCTGAAAGGACAACCGAGCGGGCTGAATCATATCCGTGGAGCCTGAAAATCAAAGTATCGCCTATCCCAACAAAAGAATTTACATTGCCCCAAGCATCAGTATGAGTTATTTTATTTCCCGGATCGGTAATCCACTGCCCGCCGACAAGAAACTTATAGGCATGTGTACCCTGGTCAAGGTAAAGCGGGAGTTCCCAGCCTCCGGGAACTGGTTTCATCTGGAGATCTTTCTTTTTCCATCCGTTAAAACTACCCGATACGTAAACTTTTCGGGCCTCTGTGAAGCCATTTAATTTAAATACATGGTTATAGATATACACAACCGAATTATGGCTTCCCCGCTGGTCGTTCTCTTTCTTAAGGTTGCCCGGGTCGGCAATCCATTTGCCGTTGACTATGAACTTGTACAGATAGCGTCCGGGGGTGAGCTTTATATTGATTTCCCACCCCGATAGAGTCCGGCGCATAGGATTCTGCATAGTGCTCCAGGTATTGAATGTGCCTGAAAGGTAAACCTGGCCGGCTTTAAGGTAACCGCTTAGGATAAAGTGAGCAATACTATCGGTGTATTTAACTGTGGGTTCTTTTGTAAAACTGTTGACTCCGTATTTTTTAGGCTGCGATAAGATGGGTGCCATACTAACGGGCGGTATGAAAATCCTGTCGTCGAGTAAGAATAGGTCAATCGGGTTGTATTCAGTTCCATGCCCGTTTAATGCTTTCGACAATTCAAAAATATTTGCATCAATTTTGTCTACCTGCCAGAGAATGCTGTCATATAAAAAAGTGGGGTCTCCTTTGAAAGTCAGCTCAATAAGTGTACTATCGAGGCTGAAAAGTGAAGAGATTTCTTTTCTTTTTTCTTCAGGCCAGCGTTTGTCGAGCTGGAAGTAAATGCGGTTGTTATTAATATAACACACATTATCCTGCTTGTTTTGGGAAAAGCCATGGGCAGCCGGTAAAACAGCTAGAATCAAAAGGATTAATATCGTCTGGAACTTCATTTTGCTGCTCCTTTCCCAGTGCTGAAACTGATTTCGTGTTTTGCGAAGTTTAGACAAAAGATGCCCTTTTGCCAAAAGTCGTAACCAAGCATCCCGTCGATAACACAGCCATAGGCTTCGCTCATGGCATCGAGGTTTGTAATTACGGTTTCCATAGATCCGAACTGGTGGTCGCCGAACTCAAATTCTTTCATGGTTCCATAGAGCACATCGACGCTTCCTCCTCCGGCACCGCCCAATCCTGACCGGCGGTTAATCTGAACTGTATTCATCACTTTTCTGGAAACACTGCTGCTGATTACATTGGATTCGGCACCGGTATCGAGACAGAAATTCATCATTTTGTCCCCAATTCTCCCTTTGATAATCATTATGTTATGCTGTGTTTCGAGTTTCTGCACGAAGCTGAACTTAATTTCAGGCAGGCTGTGGTTAAGCCTGTTCCCGAGTTTATCGATGCGATTCAACTGCAGTTCGCTGTTATTTGCATCAAAAACAACTTCGAAATTAGTAATCATGTTTAAACTGAAAAGTCCCAGAATCTTGACGCCTCTCCTGTTTTCAATATGGCCAAGGTCGGTTATGTCGGCAACAACATTTTCGTAATACATACCCGAAATGTCGATCCGCCTGACAACAATAGTTGATATTTTGTTAAATACCCCGGTTATGCCTCCACCTGTGGGCTTTTCGTTACTAACATATTTCCTGAAATAGGTTTTGTTTAAAACAAGCCCCGAGGCTCCGGTGTCAAAAATCAGGTTGCCAACCTGGTCGTCGATACGGGCTTCGATAAGGAAAAGCCGCCCGGCACGCTTAAGCGGAATGGTAATGGATTGAAAATCGCCTAAAGGCTCATTATTCCTCGACAGAAAGTCGAAAATGGAAAGGTTGGTATAAACCCCGGGTAGTGATTTAGTGACGGGATTATCCGCATGCAGAGCTTTCAATGATATTGCGGTTATCATCAGCAGGCAAAATACTACATAATGCCATGGGCTCAGGGTTGATTGAGTTTTCATTTTTTGAAAATCATTACGAAGTTACAAACTTGTTCCGGTTTTTCCACCCAAATCATTCAGGAATAAGTCGGTAAAACTATTTGCAATGGTTGTATTTGCCTTTTTACTGAAAAAGGCATACCAGTTTCCTGATATACCTTTCAGCGAATATGTTCGAATACAGGCTTTCAATTTCCGGATAAAACCGCTTGTTTATTTTTTAGGAAGAAACGTCATCAACTCTTTCGAATCATCGAGTAAGGTAACTTTATTCCCGTTCATTTTTATTTTTGTTACCTGTGCCATGGTTGCAAGGAATAGAGGTTCACCATTTCCCGGGCAGGCCATACGTGTCATAACCCCGGGAATCAGCTTAATTGCATCTTTTTTGAGATCGAAAGTTCCAGCGAATTTATTACAACCTGCTGAGCCGGTAAGTTTTCCACTCAAGTCAAATGTGAGGAAAGGTATATTGTTCCTGAATTCGTTCAAGTCCAATGCTTTTCCATTCAATGTGCTTAATTCCCATGGATGTGACGAAAGACGTGTTGTTATACTGGTTTTTGCAGTAGTTCCGCATGAGACTGTTATTAAAACCGCAAAAATAACAAGCGATAAAAGGCAGATAAGTTTTTTCATCAGTTTAATTTGTTTTCAGTGAACAGTTTATTGGCAACAGGTATTTAAGGTTTATTTACTTTTTAATTAATCCTTCTTTTTGCAGCTGTTTCATCAGGAGGCGTGAATATCCTTTGAAAAAGCCGTCGAGACTTGAAGGATTGTATGCATCCGACTGGACAGACCATAACAACTGATCGGAAGCCAGGTCGTAGAAATTGGTTTCGATATAATAGGTTTTATCGGTTATATAATACCCTGGCTCAGATACCTCATCATAGTAATAGCCTAAGTATCGGTAGTAGTTGCCGTAGTATCCATGGGCTACCGGATAATAAGTGGTGCCAGGCTGGTAACGGTCTTCCGATTTTATGTCGAGTAAAGCAACTGTAAGCACTGCATCGCAACCCGTATCTTTTATGATTTTAGCGAGCTGTTCCCTGGAAGTGTTGTCGTCCTGTGATGTGAATTTTGGTATCAGCACATCGCTGCTCCGCACCGCTTTTTGTCCACGTTTCCTTATAATTTCAGCCAGCCCTGTTTCGACAGTTACCTTAGCACTTATATTTTGAGCAAGGGAAAGTATAAAAATGGAATGGTAAGGGCCTTTGGGAAGAACATCCTTATTAATCCAGGAACTTAACACCCGTTGCGAAGGTGTGCAGGCTGAAAGCAGCAGTATCAGCAACAGCAAAGGGTAAAGTTTGCGTTTCATAGTGTGAATGATTAAGTATTCGGATAAATTTGCGATTTCTCAACTGTTAGAACAAGCCATAACCTACTTTTTCTTTCTGGTTAGTCCTTCCTGTTTAAATTTAAACTCCAGCATATGTGAGTAATTTTTAAAGAAGCTTTCGAGACTTGTAGGATCGTAAGCCTCCGACTGGATCGAAATCAAAAGTTTATCTTTGGCTGCGTCGTAGAAATTGGTTTCGATAAAGTAGGTTTTGTTTTCGACATAATAACCCGGGCTATAGGTCATAGGAGCGTAATAACCATAATAACGGCCATACCCCCCATAGTAACCTGCCCTGGGATAATAGGTTGACCCTGGCTGGTAGGATGTTTCGGATTTTACATCAAGTAAAGCAAGTGTCAGCACGGCATCACATCCCGATACCTTAATAGCATTCGAAATCTTCTCTGAAGTCAGTGTGTCTTTCCCCAGAAATTTGGGTGTAAAAACAGCAGTGCTTTTCACCACTTTTTGCCCTCGTGCGGTAAAGACCTTTTCCAGTTCGTTTTCGATATATACTTTAGCATTAGCATTCGGAGTAAGGGTCATGATAAATATGGACTTATATGGTTCCTGGGGCAGGTTTTCTTTATCCACCCAGAAGCTGGTTATTTTTTGCGGAGGAGTACATGCTGACAAAATTACAAGCACCAGAAGTGTTGAGAAAAAAAGTTGTTTCATAATTTAGGTATTATTTGGTTAAAATATTTTTGCATTTTCGGGTAAAGAATATAATGTATTTAATTGTTATTCAATGATCTGTAAATCAGTATCAAGCCGAAGTCTCATTCTTGTAGCTGGACTATTTATTTTATCTTAAAAATTAAACCACCGTTGAATCCAAACGACCAGATCGGGACATATCCATTCATTGCAACACCTGACCCGCCGGTACCCCAGAAGAAACTCCCGCCTGCACTTGAAATCGGACAATAGAGGTTAGTCTGCAACCGGATTCCAACTTTATCAGTTGCCATTATTTTTACACCCGCCTCGAAACCCATTGAAAACCTGGTGATGGTGCTGAACTTATTATCCTTCGATCCAAGCCAGCCGGCACCGAAGTTGACCCCTGTAAACCCTGTAACCTTTTCAGTTGCCGGGAAAAGGCGTTTGCCTCCAATAAACATGTAATTCATGGCAACATCATCGCTGAAAGTCTTAAATCCGGTATAGCTCGAATTGGCCGTAGCTGTTGTTTCGTACCGGTAATAGGAAACTTCAATAGCATTAAATGAGCTGGCGTTAATTGTAAGTGCACCTCCGTAAGTGAATCCATCGTTTATCCTGGCCTGCCCCCCTGTGATATTAATCGTGCTTCGGAAAGTGTACCCGGCAATAGGAGTTAATTCAACTCCCTGGGCTAACGTGGTCGAAGCTACCGTGACCAGCATTAATGTGGCAAGTAAGATTGATTTTCTTTTCATTTTTATTGAATTTAGAATAATTCATAGTGTTCTTTTTTACCATCCACCGCCTAAAGCACGGTAAAGATATATGTAGGCCGACAATTGCTGTGCTCTTGTTGATGATGCCTGGAGTTCGGAATCGAACATTGAGCTTTCAGCAACCAATACTTCGAGGTAATCGGTATACCCGTTTTTGTAACGTTCCTGCGAAAGCATAAGGGCCTTGCTGGCAGAGGCAGCCTGGTGACTTCGGGCCTGGTACTCATCTCCATAGGTTTGAACAGAGACGAGTGCATTTTCAACTTCTCCAATGGCCGAAATATAAACGCTGGCATAATTGTTTGCGGCTATCATAGCCTGCTCTTGTTGAATTTCGACCCTGCGTTTGTTTGCCCCAAAGGCGAAAAAGGGTCCCATAATTCCTGCAGCAGCATTGGTTACAAACGAAGCATCCGAAACGAGTGATGAAAGGTCGGTACTGGCAAGGCCAAGAAAACCGGTAAGGTTTATATTTGGCAAACGCATTGCCTGGGCAACTCCTATACGTTCGGTTTCCGATTGTAACAAATACTCAGCCTGTTTCACATCGGGTCTCTGGTCGAGCAGGCTCGATGGTAAACCTGCCGGGATAACCGGCATACCGGTTTGGTTCACATTCTCAAGGCCACGGGGAATTGACCCGGGTGTTTGACCTAACAAAACATTAAGACTTCGTTCGGTTGAGCTCAGCTGGCGTTTTACACTGCTCACTGTAGCAACAGCAAGCGACAACTGCTGATCGGCCTGTAACATATCGAGTTCGGCAACATCGCCGCCTTTGAACCTTTCGTTTACTAGATTAAAGTATTCGGTACGGCTTTCGACTGTGCGCTTTGCAATTGCCAAACGGTTATCGAGATCGCGCAACTGGAAGTAATAGGTTGCCACATCACTGATTAGGGTTGTTGAAATGGTTTTCCTGCCTTCTTCGCTTGCAAGAAGCTCAGCGTAGGAAGCCTTTTTAGAATGACGCAGTTTCCCCCAGAAATCAATCTCCCAAGAAGCAGTCGCAAGCACATTAAATGCATTTGACGATTTGTTGTTTAACCCTACAGAGCCGCTGTACCCAAATGTCGGAAGCAGATCAGACTGTGAAATTCCATAGGTTGCCCGCGCCTGTTCGATATGCAGAACGGCATTTGCAAGGTTGTAGTTATTTGCAAGCGCTTCTTTTATAAGATTATTCAAAACAGAATCCCTGAAGATCTGGAACCATTTCAGATGTATAATGGAATCAGGAATGTTGATATAGGAATTCTGATCAACCCATGCCTTCGGTGTTTCAACCGTGGGCCGGGTATATTGGGGTCCTACCATGCACGAAGTGAGTGCAGCTATGAGTATAATGACACTTAGTATCTTTTTCATATTACTTGCCCTCCCCGGTTTTAATTACTTCAGGTACAATTTGTTTCTTTTTACCCATATTTTCGATCATTACGAACAATCCGGGTACTATGAGTACTCCAAGGATAGTAGCCACCAGCATCCCGCTGAAAACGGCCATTCCCATTACAATACGAGCCTGTGAGCCAGCTCCGACGGCAGTAAGCAGCGGGGTTACACCAAGGATGAATGCAAAGGCTGTCATAAGGATTGGCCGGAAGCGTAATTTGGCTGAAGCCATGGCTGATTCGAGCAACGGTTTCCCGCTTTCGTGCTCCGTCTTTGCAAATTCAACAATAAGAATTGCGTTTTTAGCTGCAAGACCTATAAGCATTACCAACCCTATTTGTGCAAAAACATTGATCACATAAGCGTCGTTAGCAAAACGGGCGAGGAATAATCCGAGGAAGGCTCCAAAGACAGCGAAAGGAGTGCCGAGGAGCACACTGAAAGGCAATTTCCAGCTTTCGTACTGGGCGGCAAGGATAAGGAAAACGAATAGCAGCGCCATAATAAATACGGAACTGCCCCCAGCGGAATGTTTCTCCTGGTATGAAAGGTTGATGTAATCATAGCTCATAGTGGATGGAAGTACAGTTTTGGCTACTTCCTCGAGTGCCGAGAGCGCCTGTGAACTGCTATATCCTTCGGCCGGTTCACCACCGATTTCGGCAGCACGGAAAAGGTTTAAACGGTTTGTGAAATCGGGACCCGACACTTTGCTAACGGTCACCAGTGTTGATACCGGTACCATATCCCCGTTACTGTTTTTAACTGACATTTGTTGAAGTGCTTCGGGATTTAAACGGTCCTGTCCTTCAGCCTGGAGGAATACTTTATACTGTCGCCCGAACCGGTTGAAATCGTTCACATAGTTGGCTCCAAGGAATGCTCCGAGTGCCTCGGTGACCGCTGATACTGAAACTCCGAGTTTCATGGCCTTTTCGTTGTCGATCTCAAGTTTATACTGGGGAGAACCTGCATTAAAGGTAGTATAAACCCTTTTGATTTCAGGACGTTGCTGCGCAGCTGCAATAAACAACTTTGTTTGTTGTTCAAGGTATTTCGGCGTATTCCCACCCCGGTCCTGCAACATCATACTAAACCCTGCTGCTGCACCGAGGCCCTGTATGGCCGGCGGACCAAATGCCATAACTGTGGCATTGGTAATACTGCGTCCGAAAATCATATTCAGTTTATCGGCCAGCTGTTTTGCAGTCATTGATCTTTCTTCCCAGGGTTTCAACGACACAAAAATAAATCCGTTGGAGGGTAGATTTGAACCTGTCAGCAAACTGAATCCATTAATAGTTGTATACGCCTTAAGGGATTCTTCTTTTGCCAGGATGGCTTCAACCTTGCGTGTAACTTCATTGGTTCGTTGTAACGACGAAGCAGGAGGACAACCAACATTAACGAGTAAATAGCCCATGTCCTCTTCGGGAACAAAGCCGGAAGGGACTTTTAAGCCTAAAAATCCTGCAACAATTATAACCACAACAAGCAATCCTACAACTCGGAACGATTTGCGTGCAAAATAACTGGCACCGCTTAAATATTTGTTGGTTACACTCCCGAATACGTTATTAAATCCACGGTAAAATTTTGGCAATAAGCCTTTTTGCTGGTCGAGGGGTTTGGTAGGTTTAAGCAGCATAGCACATAATGCAGGGCTGAGCGACAAGGCGCTGAAAGCTGAGAAAGCAACTGAAACCGCTATGGTTAGAGCAAACTGCTGGTAGAACCTTCCTGTAATACCCGGAGTCATAGCTACGGGAACAAAAACAGCAATCAGGATAAGAGCTATAGCCATAACGGGCCCGGAAACTTCTTTCATTGCCTGAATGGTAGCATCTTTTGGCGTTTTTCCATGCTCAATATGGTGCATGACGGCTTCCACCACCACAATGGCATCGTCGACTACTATTCCAATAGCAAGCACGAGCCCCAGTAGCGATAGCGTGTTGATAGAGAAACCCAGCAATGGGAATACCGCAATGGCACCCAAAAGCGAAACCGGCACTGTGATTAATGGGATAAGGGTTGCCCTCCAGTTCTGGAGAAACACAAAAACAACAAGAATTACCAGTAAGATTGCTTCAAAGAGTGTTTTAATGATATCGTCAATCCCGGCTGTAATGGCAAGTGTGGTATCGAGTGATTCCTGGTATTCAATATCTTTAGGAAACCGATGCGACATTTCTTCCATGGCGGCTTTTGCATTAGCGGCTACTTCAAGGGCATTGCTGCCGGGCATCTGGTATATGGCCATTGTAGCAGCGGGTTGTCCGTTTCTCCGGGTTATGGTACTGTAATTTTCCGTTCCCAGTTCAATACGGGCAATGTCGCCAAGCAAAACCTGCGACCCATCTTCCTTGCTCCGGACAATGATTCCGGCAAATTGTTTTTCGGTCACTAGGCGATCCTGTAGAGTAGCACTATAAGTAAATTCAGTTCCGGCAGGGGCTGGCTCGGCGCCAAATTTCCCACCGGGACTTATCATGTTCTGTGCATTAAGAGCGCTCTTAACATCTGCGACGGTGACCCCAAGTTTACTCATCTGGCTGGCTTTAAGCCAGATTCGCATGGAGTAATCACTGCCAAAAAGCGTAACATCGCCGACGCCTTTTATCCTGGCCAGGGCATCAACTATGTTAATACTGGCATAATTGTTCAGAAACTTTGAGTCGTATTTTGGGTTTTTAGATGTTATAGTGAAAAGTAACATAGGGAATGACAAGGATTTCTTGATCGAAACCCCGGTTTGCTTCACACTTTGAGGCAGGAAAGGTTCCGCCTGCTTCTCCTTGTTCTGGGTAAGCATATTGGCATTATCGAGGTCGGTACCCACATCGAAGGTCACTTCAATTGTACATGCTCCATCGGAAGTGTTTATCGATTTCATGTACAGCATATTTTCCACCCCGTTCACTTTCTGTTCGATGGGTGTGGCAATAGCCTGTTCTACATTTAATGCATTTGCACCTGTAAAGCTGGTCGTGATTTTAACGAGTGGAGGAACAATATCAGGATATTGTGCTACAGGGGTCTTTTGTAAGGCAAGGAAACCAAGTATCACAATAATGATACTGATTACCATGGCAACTATTGGTCGTCGGACGAAAAATTCTCCCATAATGTTTGCTTTCTAAAAGTTATTTACCAGGTGCTGTCTTATCGCCGGGTACACCCGGTTGCCAATCGGTAGGCACAGGTTTAATCACAGTGCCGTTTCTGAGTAACTGGGTGCCACCGAAAGCGATTTTGTCGCCTGCTGCAAGGCCATCCTCAACAATGTATGCATCCCTGTAGGTTGGTCCTGTCATAATTATTTTCATCTGCACTTTGCTGCTGTCGCCCAGAACATAGACCTGGCTGATGCCCTGCATTTCAATTACTGCCCGCTGCGGGACGAGCAATGCGTTTTTCCTGACATCGGTTACAATCAGTACTTTAACATACTGGCCTGGACGCAATATTTTCAGCGGATTCGGAAAGGACGCTTCGAGTGTCATTGCGCCCGTTGTAGGATCAATCTCCCTGTTTACAATATTTAACTGCCCGGTTTGTGGATAAATGGTTCCGTCAGATAATTTCAGGGTTATTGATTTACCTGCACCTTTTAAGCTTGAGTTGTCTTCAGTAGCTAACCTGAATATGCGTAGGTACTCCTGTTCGCTGATAGTAAAGCGGACCCTCATTTCGCCTAAGTCGGAAATTGTATTCAGAACTGCCATGGCACCGGGACGTACGTAATCACCTACCCTGACTTCGGATATCCCGATCAATCCTGAAATCGGAGCTGTAATCCTGCAATACCCAAGCTGGATTCTTGCATTATCCAGTGAAGCCTGGGCTGCTTTTACCCCTGCAAATGAAGCGTCGTATGTTGATTTTGCAGCAACCAGTTCCCTTTGGCTCACGGCATTGATTTTAGCAAGAGGCTCTATCATATCCAGGTCGGATTTGGCTTTTGCCAAATTAGCCTGAGCCTGGGCCAGCGATGCTTCCGCTTCGCTTACCTTAGCCTGGTAAGGTAAAGGATCAATTGTATATAGCAATTGTCCCTTCGTAACCAGGTTCCCCTCCTTAAAAACCAGACTCTCGATGGTGCCATCAACGCGGGGACTAATCTGGATGTCGGATAGCCCATAGGTCTGACCGGTGTATTCCGATTCGAGCCTGACATCCTGTTGCACAACACCTGTAACAGGCACCTCGAGTGCAGATGCTACCGGAGCTGCTTTTTTACCGCAGGCGGAAAGCAGCAGAAATACAGGTAATACAATTAATAAAGTTGTGTAACGCTTCTTCATAAATTGGGTTTTAAGATAAATATATTTGAGTGTATTGAATTTTTCAGCTTAGCACAAGAAACTCAACAAATGTGAATTAGGCCCTGGCATCAGATATTTCTGCATCAGAAAGGAAGTATGAAAAGAACTTTAAATGATATCCGCGATTTTTTAGATTTTTAGATTTTGATTGACATTTGCCTATAGCCCGGCATGCAAGTGGCATAAAGCTATCAACCTTAAGCAAAGATATAGAATTTATGGAAAGCCTGTCAATGTAATACGATTTTTCATTTAGGTTTAAGATTGTTAAATCAGGACTCAATCACAGGGTCACTCTTCTCACGCCTAACCCGGCTCAGCCTGAGACTGAAATCGAAAAAGATTATCCGATCAGCGCACTTTTTTTAACAAAACTTTCCTATTTTTGATTTTATAACCTTAATAAATCTGTATATGAATCACCAGATCAATACAAAGAATTTTTACGACATTATTATCCGCCTGGCTGCGGTAACCCTGATTGTTGTATGGAGCCTGCTGATAATCTACCCTTTTGTAAGTATTATTTTATGGGGATTTATATTTGCTGTAGCCCTGATGCCCTTGCACAAGACTTTTTCATCGGCCATGGGTGGCAGACCGAAACTCGCATCTGCGATAATCGTTTTAGCGGGTCTGACTCTTATAATTGTGCCAGGATGGCTGTTCCTCGATTCGATTATTGGCGGGGTTATGGAGATGAAGAAAAGTTTCAGTGGAGATATATTAACTATTCCTCCACCTGATGAAAGTGTGAAAGCGTGGCCGTTAATAGGAAATGCAGTTTACGATACATGGAATTCGGCTTCCTCAAGTCTAGGGGAAACCCTCATGCTGTATAAGGATCAGCTGATCAGATTTGGAAGTATGCTGGCAAAAGGAATAATGAGTGCAGCAAGCGGCGGATTGCAAATGGTGGTTGCGTTTATAATAGCCGGGATTTTGCTTGTAACTCCGGGTGTTGGTGAATCGGGACTGAAATTTTTCCGTAAGCTTGTTGGGGAAAAAGGGGACGAATTTGCCGAAGTAGTTGTAAAAACAATCGGTAAAGTTGTTAAGGGAGTTATTGGGGTTGCTTTCATACAGGCATTGCTTACAGGTATAGGCTTCCTGTTGGCAGGCGTTCCTTATGCAGGATTATGGACACTGCTGGTTCTTATACTGGCCATACTTCAGCTGCCTGCTGCAATAGTTGTATTCCCAGTGATTGTGTATCTTTTTATGACCCTTACCACCTGGCCTGCCATTCTGTGGACAGCTTATTTGCTTGTTGCCGGCTTGTCGGATAATATTTTGAAGCCGCTTCTGCTTGGCAAAGGCGCCCCGGTTCCAATGCTTGTGATCTTTGTCGGAGTTATCGGTGGTTTCATTCTTTCCGGGTTTATCGGCCTGTTCACTGGTGCAATAGTTATATCGATAGGCTATAAAATGCTGGTTGCCTGGATTGATGACAGCAACTCCCCGGCGGATGAAACAAAAGCAGAACAAACACAATAGACTCCCGGGCTGACCCCGACAATTTCTTTATATAGCCCATTAAACCAATTTCTATGTTAAACGCATTTTTATGGGGGTTTCTGGCGACTATTTCGCTGGCAAAAGATGGTTTAAGAGGGATTTTCTTCAAAATTGGCAAACGGTATTTTTAGTAAGTAATTTCTCGGGAAAGCTGGAAAAGGCAGCCCTGGTTTCAAAATAGTGTACCTTTAACAAAAAATAGCAACCAATCATTTTCCGGAATCCTATGCCCAAAAATACACCCCTGAATCATTTGAATAAAGTTGTGCCATTGGCTGTTTTAATGCTTTTAACTTCATGCAGCAGCATGAATACTTTTTCGGAGTACAACAAGAGTGTCGATTTTAACAAATACAAGACTTATTCCTGGATTGCACCGGACGATTCCAGTCTTGAAAACCAGGTACTTCAAAACTCGTATGGAAAAGCAATTATGTCAGGCTCGAATACGGAACTGAAAAAGAAAGGCATGGTACTGGATAATCAAAATGCCGATGTTGTTTTCAAATACCATCTGGGTGTAACCCATACTACCAGGTATTCACAATCGCCGACCTTAAGCATTGGTGTATCATATGGAGCACCAGGTTATTATTACAGCGGGGTTGCCGTTCCGGTTTCAGGGGGTACTGTGTCGGCCAGTCGCGAGGATGAGGCATTCCTTATTCTCGAAATGTATGACCCGAAAACCGGTTATGTTTTGTGGACCGGCGGAGCAAGGAAAACAGTGGATAATACAGCTGACAGCCAGAAAAACATGCAACTTGCCCTACATGCCATTTTTGCGGGCTTACCTGTAAAACACAAAATTAAATAAAGTTTGAGAATGCAATCGGGCAGGTTTTATTGCCGTTTACTCCGAATTCCGGATTACTGCCGGTAGCCTATCAGTTGGTTTAGAAATGTGTATTCAAAACGAATTTAACCAGTGGAGTTACTCCTGCCATTTCCCGGTTTTAGTTGATTGGTAAAACGTTATTTCTCTGTAAAATACATCAGATTTTTGCTTCATGGAAAACGAACCCGGCAAAAAGAAAAGAACAGGGCCTTTCAAAAAGATTGCACTCTGGGTTTTGGTAATCGTTGTTTTAGCACTCACTGGTTCCGGAATTTACATTTACCGGAATTTTAATGAACTTCTTGCGGATCAGATCCACAAAGGATTCAACAACAGCGTTATATCGGATGTTTACGACTTGAAATTCGAGAAATTAAGGGTAAATATTCTGACCGGTAGTATTAAAGTCCTTAATGTAACCCTGGAACCCAGGGGAAAGCCATTTCGCGATTATCGCTATATTAACAGTTCGTTCCGGCTTACAGCCAGGAAGATTGTCCTGGAGGATGTTAAGCTTTTAACTCTCCTGGAGACCGGGAAACTGGAACTTAAGCGCATTGAGATCAACAGACCTGATATCCGGGTATGGCTTAACGGCGGGAATCATGTTTTCCTTCCATATAAGGATACTTTAGCAGTAAATAGCAAAGCCGGCACTAGCGCTAAAAAATTTCTGAATTCATTCTCACTACGTGAATTTGCCCTGGTAGATGCTTCGTTCCATATTATCAATACCAACCAGCAACGGGAATTCAGTGTCAGGAAACTGAATATTGCCCTTAATGGGCTGAGCCTTGAACAACAATCGGGGTTTAATTTGTATTCTGTTCAAAATGTGGAACTTGCGATCGGTGAACTATCGGGTAAAATGAATAAAGGAATCCGGAGTTTCGACCTGTTAGATTTTAAAATGAACATTTTAAGCCTCGACATACGTAAATCGAAAGATACCCTGATTTATCGTTATGCCGATTTCAACACAGGATTGAAAGACCTGAACCTGAACCTGGCCGACAGCGTGCTCAATCTCCGATTAAAATCCATGGATCTGTCGGTTTCGAAGAAATCAATTTTGCTGAAAGGTTTTGCATTTAAACCTAACCTGAGCCAGGCCGAGATGCTCAGGCGGGAGCGGTATCAAAAATCCCAGTTTGACATAGCAGTCGGATCGATAGAATTGATTAATGTTAACTTTGATACACTTTTACATTACAGGAAGTTATTTGTTGATGAAATTAAGATTACCAAAGTTGATGTTTCACTTTTCAAGGACAAGTCCAAACCATTCGACAGGACAAAATTCCCGCAGTACCTTGGCCAGAAACTTAACGATATTCCGCTTCCGGTAATGGTTAAGAGCATAAAGGCCAGTGGTATAAGTTTTACGAATGTGGAGCATAAAGAAGACGGTAAATACGCCAAAGTAGTTATTTCGAGAGGTTTGCTTAAGGCAGGGAACATTACCAACCTGCCTTCGAAATCACCTGCTATTATAAATATTTCAGGCTTTGTTGAGAATAGGGCACCTGTAAGCCTTACAGCTGCTTACAGTTACCAGCAGCCGCAATTCAGTTATAGCGGCAGGATCGGGAAATTCAACCTGCCTGACCTAAACGGCCTGCTTGCTGCCTATACGCCGGCAAAAATTAAAAAGGGAGTTGCCGATGAAATATCGTTTTCAGGAATTGTATTTAGCACGTATTCAACCGGTACAATGAAATTTTTATACCACGATCTGGATATCGATCTGAAACTTACTGAAAAGAAGTGGCAGAATACACTGATTGCTTTTGCTGCAAACAGTTACCTGAATACAAATAATCCTCAGCCTGGGAAGCCTGCAATAATTGTACAATTCAAAGCCGACAGGGATAGGAATAAAGGAGGGTTCAATATTATTCTGCA
>CAISRK010000367.1 GCA_903887815.1 uncultured Bacteroidales bacterium
AGCAGCGAATTTTGCTGAGTTCATTAAAAAATCCAACTGCAAACAAATAATCTACCTGAGCGGAATTTCTAACTCAGAAAAGCTTTCGAAACATCTGCAATCGAGAAAAAATGTTGAAGATATTCTCAAAAGTTCGGGGAAGCACGTTACAGTGCTCCGGGCAGGAATTATCGTTGGAAGTGGAAGCGCTTCATTCGAAATAATCAGGGACCTGATGGAGAAAATGCCGGTTGTAATTGCTCCAACCTGGGTTAAAACGCTCTGCCAGCCGGTTGCTGTTGGAAATGTTATAAAATATCTAACCGGGTGTATGCTCAATCCATTGACTTACGATGAAACCTTCGATATTGGAGGAGCCGAAATCCTGCAATACAAACAGATGCTTTTACAGTATGCAGAAGTCAGGGGCCTAAAACGTCATATTTACGTGGTTCCTTTCATTAGCCCGAGGATCTCATCATACTGGCTATATTTTGTAACCTCCACATCCTATTACCTGGCTGTTAACCTGGTTAACAGCATGAAGGTTGAGGTAGTATGCAAGGAAACGCGGCTTAAAGATATACTTGGCATAACACCCTTAACTTATAAGGAAGCATGCCGGAGAGCTCTGGAACGAATCAACCTCGATACAGTTCAGTCAAGCTGGACCGATGCTGTTTCGCTTAAAAAACCCGGGCTATTGTTTCAACATCTGGATGTCCCGGTGTATGGTATTCTGCGCGACAGGCGTAAGAAATTAATAACTGCTGAACCACAGTCCATTTTAAACAAAATATTTTCAATAGGAGGCGAAAACGGATGGTACTATGCTTCATGGATATGGGAGGTACGCGGAGTAATGGATAAAATGGTCGGGGGTGTGGGACTAAGGAGAGGGCGGCGAAATGCCACCGAATTAAACCCTGGCGATTCACTCGATTTCTGGCGGGTACTTATTGCGGATAAAGAAGACATGCGCTTACTGCTTTTCGCCGAGATGAAAGTTCCGGGTGAAGCCTGGCTCGAATTCCGTATACAAAAAAAAGATGACGGCTATTACCTTTACCAGACTGCGACATTTATGCCTCACGGATTGAGCGGTCGTATTTACTGGGTACTGATGCTGCCCTTTCATCTTTTTATGTTCAGGGGAATGCTCCGCGAAATAGCTGCAGGATAACTGCCGGATAGTGTCTCGAAAGAATATCAACCACGTTTTTTCAAATCTTAACCGATGGAACCAATTGAAGCTACATCACATAACAGTTTGAACAGTCCTTGGGTTATTGTGCCTGTTGTTCTGTTCAGCGCGCTGATTCTATATTTTCTTTTCAAATTTTTTTCGGTACTGTTCGATTTTATCCAGGCAAAAGGCTGCCTTACAATCGGGTTGCTTGCGCTTGTCGGACTCCCGGGTATAGTAGTTTTAAGTTTGGTTTTTGGTTATACTATTCTGGCAACCGTTCTTATTGTTTTTTCCGTTGTAGGTGTTATTACAGGTTATATTGCTCTGGATGCAGAAGGAAATGTGGGGAAATTCGGACTTTTTATCCTGATTGTTTCATCAATTACTTTATTTCTGGCACTACTGGTGAAGATTTTTTCTCTTTTGCAAATTTAGATCTAGGGTTTAATATCTACTACATTCTTACTAGTATTTAACAATCAGTACATTAG
>CAISRK010000368.1 GCA_903887815.1 uncultured Bacteroidales bacterium
AATCTTCCTTAATACGAACTACATCGTTGCTGCTTAAACCATCTTTCTTCCTGTAGCTGGTAAAGTTGTAACCATCAAATTTTACAACTCCTGCATCGGATGTAAACCAGATAAATTTATGGCTGTCCTGGCAAATCTGGTAAATAGTATTGGTTGGTAAACCGTCGAGAGTCGTGTAATGACGGAAGTAAGGGTTTTGGGCCAAAAGGTTAGCACAAAATCCCGGGACAAAAATTATAAAGAAAAAAATTGCTATTCTCAAACTATTCGATTGAAATTGAATAATGTTTCACCTTTTCTCGAAATTCCGGTAGCTTCCGCCTTGAAATATCGAGGCGGGTTCCATCTTTTATCTCAGCATAGTTTCCCTGGAAACTGGAATAAGCCACCAGGAAATTCAGATTGATTATAGTTGACTTATGAATCCTGAAAAACTCAGGACTATCCAACATCTTTTCAAACTCCCCCAAAGTGCGGGTGGCAATGATTTTCTGATTGCCTGTAAGCGAAAGGACCGTATAATTGTCATCAGCCTGAAGATACATAAGTTCGTCAACCTTCACCAAACGAAATCCCAGTTTGTCGGGTATAGTGAGCTTGGTCAACAGGTTGTTTTTTAATTGCATATGTTCTTGCAAATTATTAAGCGACTGGCCATAAACATCCTGGATTCCCGAATAATTCAAGCGAAGTTCATGGTTGTAAATTGCCTTTTTAACTGCGACCTGCAGCTCGAAGGGATTAATCGGTTTCAAAAGATAGTCAACCGCATTGGCTTTTAGTGCGCGTAAAGCATATTCATGGTAAGCTGTAGCAAATATAACGCCATAGTTATTGCAGGGGATAGAACGAAGAAAGGCAAAACCGTCTTCTTTAGGCATTGATATGTCGAGAAAAATAAAATCTACAATGTTTTTTTCAAGAAGTTTCCTTCCCTCGCCTGCAGAACCAGCTATCCCACAAATGTGTATTTCAGGACAGTACTGACTTAACAAAATCGATAATGCTTCCCGAATGTTCTTCTCGTCATCAATGATTATGGCATTGTATTCTTTCATACGATAAAGGTATTCTTTCTGGAGACAAATTCGGCAAAAACAAGAATATTTCTGTTCAGCTGTTTCTGTTCACCTAAAAGCATGGTTAAAATTAACAAAATTTCCTCATACTTAAACTGCAGGCACCAGAACCAGCTGATGTAAAGTTGAAACGGTCACAACCTACCAGGCAGAAACCCTGTAAACAAAACGATTACAATAATCTTTAATTGCATGGGTTTTGTAAAAGCATAATAAAATGGATGAAATCTTAACCCCGGATGACTGAGGTGCTCTACCGGGCTGATTAAAACAAAAAAAGCCCCGAGCTGGCCGAATCTGATCTTCGGCATGAAAAATCAGCCGAACAGGATAGGTTGCGAATGGTCGAATACAAACTTCATTAGACCAAGATCGAAATGACATGTTTTATTTCCCGGATTTGACAAGGTCCACTGCGTAAATAATATGGTTAGGCTAAAGGTTTGAAATCCGGGTATGAAAACAAAAATGAGCCTTGTTTTTTAAAACAATGCTCATTTCTTGTTATTGAAAAAATTCTGTATGCTGGCCGAAACCCTTATGCGGGGGCACATGCCCGGATTTGATTTTAGGAAAGAGTTATCGTTTTAGGATTTGTCCTGTATAAGTAACGTTTCTTCGCTTCCACCGGATCAGCATCCAGGGCAATATAAATGGTTGTTTTGTGATCTATTTCAACTGCCTGTAGTTTGCCTACATTAGGTGAGTCAAAATTTGCCTGTTTTTTTTCGCTCATAATCCTGTCGTATCTGTAAGAATGAAATTCACTGAAAATCAAAGGGTAAAGATAATACATTTATTCGATATCTGAAACTTATTTATGATCTCCGGCAACAGAACGGGACTGAATCCATATCTTTCTCATTGAATCGTATATGCTCCCTCCTGACTGGTGAACCCTGTTTGCCTGGCAAATTCAACTATCCACATCCTAGCTGATAAATTTTCGACAAGCGCTTTATGTAAAAGGCAAACTTAAAACTTCATGCCAAAAATCCAATAGCGTTTAACCGGTAAAAATTTATCCGACAGTTGGATAATCACCAATCAGAAAGAATTCTGGAGTTTATCAAAAGTGCTTGCGGATAATGTAAAATAATAACTTTCCAGTATCCAGTAAAAAGAGCCAGCCCTTCCGGAAAAGTCTTTTTTTATTTAACCCTCAAAGATTCAATAATTTCGAGCGAAATTGCATTAAAATCATTGTTATAATGATGCCCCCCGGGGAGCAGCCTGATTGCTGAACCTGCATTCCTGAACTTTTTAGGCGTATCACTGTCCTCATCTTGTCCAAAGATACAGTCAGTTAAACCTGCAGGAGATTTCTTTATTTCGGCGCAAACATCATAAGTATCGCTGCTGCTTCCAAAACTAATCATATCGGCTACATGAATTTCAAAATCACCCTCCGGATCAGGACTCATCAATACAATGCCTTTTATCATCGGCTTGAGGTCAATGGGCAAGTGGGTTGCCAGAAATGGAATAACATCAGCACCAAATGAATACCCGCAAAGAATAAATGATTTCTTATTCCATTCAGCCAGGTAATGATGCAGAACTTTGGCAAGTTCCGTGGCTGTTTCCGCCGGATTACGCGGCTGCCAGAAATATTTCTGTGCATCGATTCCAATTACCGGCATTCCCTTTTCGACCATCTTTTCAGAAACTCCGTCGTCGAAGCTAGTCCAGCCGCCATCGCCACTTATGAAAACAAGCAACGGCATCGTATCGCTTTTCGAACAGGGCTTTACAATCAAAGGCAGATCCGTGGTGAGTTTTTGAGACTGCTGCGGTGGTGCCGACAGGTTTTGTGCCGAAACTGTCCCGGTGTACGAAGGCGAATTTTTCACTTTGTTATATGCATAAATCAAATGAGGCAGGTAGTTCTTTTCGACCGACATTCCATGCCCGGCCTTAGGAATACCTATGATTTCACCATTATTGATCTCTTTCATAAATGCTTCGGCGCTTTTATACGGACATACAATATCGTCGAGGCCGTTTATAATAATAAAAGGCGCCGAAAGTTTACCGGAAGGCTCAAGGTAGCGGATCGGGCTGCCGGGCTTAAGTTCATGCTGTTTTAACTGGTTGTTAGTGCAGAGTGGCTCAACGGTGGCTATATCGGGACAGAACCCCATCGAAATTGCCCCTTTAAACGTATTGGCCGGCGATTGGGCCAATATCCCGTAAACAAGCGTTGCCCCCGACGAATAGCCCATCAGTATCGGTTTCAGGTAATTCCTGAATTTGTATTTTTTCTGCAAAAACAGGCTTAGTTCTTCAAAATCGCCGGCAGGATAATAACACTTTTCGTGTTGATTCATCTTGTTTTTGAGATAGGTACTTATGTTTATGCCGACAACCATTGCGCCCTGGTCAACCAGGTGCGATCCCATTGTGATAGGACCTGAATTCCATCCGCCATCGCCCGAAACAAACAGAACTATAGCGTCGGGGGGCGTTTTGGGTTTATAAATAAACACTTTGCCAAAACTGCTGTATTTCAGTGAGTCAACATTTGAAGCATTTGCAATGCTGCAGACTAGGCTTAAGACCAGAAAAAGCCGGAATGTTTTTTTCATAAATCAGGAATGTATGATGGTACGAGTGTGCTTTGCTTCCTTCAACATCTTAATAGCAATAACAACAAAGTATAAATAGAAATTAACAAGGAAAATACGTTGCCACAATCCGCAGTATGTATGAAGAAATGTGTTTTCGAAATAGTGTATCCTGAATGAAAACAGGGCTGTTGAAATAATTCCAACAAGCCCGGTTAGTCCCGATAATCGTGAAAACAGGGGGAATGAGAACCGGGAAAATATTTTCTGCATTACAAAAGGCAGTAACAGCAAAGCTACCACCCCCACTCCACCAAGAAAATCGTGTAAAAGGGCCATGTCGGTGAGTTTGCCGTTGATACGGTCGGCCCTGAAAATGCCCGATGCAATGTTTTCGCCCAGGCCATACAAAATTATCAGCCAGAAAGCCTTTTTTGTTTTTCCGCCTAGCGATATAAATGCCTGCCGGAACCCAAATGCAAAAAAAACAAATATAATACCAAGCACAAGCGACCATACCGTAACCAGGGTGGCAACAGGGCTGTCCGAATCCCCTAAGGAACTCAGGGTATTGGTGAGCTGGTTGTAACCGGGTATACGGCTGCCGAAAACGCTGATCAGCACAAGGTCGGACATACAGGCAATTATGCAAAGTACAGCCGATGTAATAGTGAGGGCTCTTGCAGAAATTGAAGGATACATTAGTCTATGGTTTGATTACTTTTGATAAAAGTGCCGGGACCTGCAGCAGATCGAAATCGTGTTCATAAATCAGGTATTTATCGTACCATACCGGGTCGAATTTATCCTTGAATTCGCGCAATCCTTTATAATGAGCGAATGACTTGATTTTTTCATACGCGAATTTCATCGATCGCTCGGTTATATCGTCGGGCAGTTCGATCCCGCTTAGAGGCGCAAAGCCGAGGTTCACGAAACGATAGTTTTTCTGTTTAAAATAGCTGAACAGTTCTACATGTAAGAAGTCGATAACTCCGTTAGGCGCATCGCCAGTTTTACGGATCAGGTCGAAGGTGCCTTCCTCTCGGGCATAATCGGGAATGATGTTCAGGAAACCGACAATTTTCTCTTCTTCATTTTCGGCAACCAGCACCGTTTGCTGTTTGATTTCATCCCAGTTGAACATGCCCTGCGAGAAAACAAGTTCGTCGCGTTCCATATCCAGCAGCCAGTTGTCGCTCACAGCTTTTAGCTTCTGGAGGAGTCCTTCTTTCAAAGGAGGATCGTACACATGAAGTTTAAACCCTGTTTCTGCAACTTTATTCATCGCATTGCGGATCCTCTTTTTATTTACCCCCTGCAAAGTAAATGTATTAAGGTCGACAACTGCTTCCTGCCCAAGGAAAAGGCTTTTTTTGTGCATGCTCCTGTAAATTTCGAGACTTCCTGCAGGAACACGGTACGAAATTGCTTTTAACCCGTTGTCGGAACAATACCGGTCGAACTCTGCCAGGCAATTTTTCATCACTTCCGGGTTTGCGGCCACAGGATCTTCGAGTATTACAGCAAAATTTCCTGATACTTTATAACTGATAAAACTTGTACGTTCTGTGTTAAAGAACAGGAGTTTGTCATAATAGGTTTTAAAGAAATCCATGGCGGATTTACCATATAATTCGGTCAATGCCATAGCTTCGTCAAATTCAGCCTTCACGGGAACACTTTTCCAGATAAAAGGGGTTATCAATGTATAAAAGACAAAAGCCAGCGAAAGGAAACCGCTGATACGGATCGAAACGATAAAGTACCGGGCGAACAGGCCGTTCGGGACCAGATCGGGGCTCCCGATCAGGAAAAAATTGGCAAGAGTGTATTTGATTGATTGAAAAAGGCTGAAATCGATATTAAAATGTTTCACATCGAGGAAATAAAATCCCACAACGCCAAAAACCATTACTGCAACCACGCTTATAAGAGCTGTTTGTATGCCAACAACCCGCAGTTTAGGATTACTCCGTACAACGTATTCCTTCCTGGTCGAGTATAACGAAAGTAAAACAATGAAAGCAATAAGTGCTTCTTCATAGTCAATAGCTTTGGTTAAATGCCCGATCAACGAACCTAAACTCAGCAATAAAGCGAACAGCCATGCCGTTCGCAGACCTTTAAGCATAAAAGCGGCATTAACCAGCAGGAACAAACCGCTGACAAGGACGAAATAATTGGAGGCATGAATGGCTTCGTTAGGGATGTAATTCCGCAGTAAATGCAATCGCCCCGAAATGGCCGGGGTTAATACTGAAATAATATTTACAACGCCAAGGAGAAAAAGCAAAGCTGCCGGCATTACACGCATAAGCAGCTTATTGGCTTTTGCAACAAAAGCCAGTATACCGGCTGCCAGTGGCACCCAGAATTCGAAAAACCTGTATAGGGCGGTAATTGAAATGGCTTCCACCATGGTAAGGCCAAACCTCGTCAGAGTATATCCCAGTGAGAATTCCACGGCCCCTAATCCGCGCATAAAAGGCGAAATGATCATAAAAACTACGGCAATAATATAGCCGGTTGCCGCAGCCATCAGGCTGATTTGTATTCCAAGTGCGCGTGCTGCAATAAACAGATGCAGTATTCCCCACACTTCGATAAGCAGCGAGTACGCCAGCGATTCAACCAATCGTTTGCGGTTGATCGCGCCACTGTCGACATCATTGATATAAACCTCTATCGAAGGATAATATTTCTTAATCAGCTTGTAAATGCTTCCTTTCCCGGTTATATTCCTGAAAAGGAAATAAAGCGCCCCTACCAAAAAGAGAACAGTAACAAGGGCTATCCATTCGTCATCGTTCACATTCCGGGAGGTAAGTCCATACACAAAAACTGGGACAGCTATAAAAACTGCCGACACAATTCCAATAAACCCGTAAAGTGTGCTGGCAAAAAAGATTTTTGTCCTGGTGATACCGGTTTTTTCAATTTCATCCGTAAAGAACGCCAGCGACGAAACCCCGCCGGCCGGTAAAAAGACTGAAATAAAATTCCGTTTCAGGAATAAAATATAACCGGCTCTAATGGTGATTTTTTCACCGAGTGAAGCAAAAGCAGCTTTATACATAAAGCCATGTGTGACAATATAAACAGCAGTAAGTAATATGCCGGCAAGAACCAGTAAGCCTGATGCATCGGCAAGTTCATCCCTGACTTTTGCCATTTCAGCCCTTTCATGATGAAAAAACCAAATTCCCAGAACAATAAACACAGCCGTAAGTGCAAACTGCAGAATCAGTTTGCGTTGTCCGGCAATTGCCGTCAGGGTTGTTTTAAACTTTAAATGTATGGCCTTCATTGTTGATATTTGTTTTTATTTATCCGGAGAATTTCATGCCTTGATTGCATTATACCGTTTCGACGCTTCCAGTTCTTTTCAGTATTCCCCACGATGCAAGTTCTCCCCTGATGGCACGCAGATATCCTTTCACAAGTACATACCATAAAACCTGCCTGTACAGGATACGTTGCAAAAACAGGTTGCCGGCATCGCGAAGCGACAGCCTTTCCCCATCGAAACGGAAAGCCATAACTGAAATGAACAGGTCGAGCAGATAATAACCCAGGTAGATTGCCGCAATCACACCTCCTTTTGGCATAAAAAGCGACACCAGCAAGGTGAGATCAACCAGTGGCGACAATACCGGCAATATAAGCTGGAAGAGCAACATATTAGGTAAAACGATCCAGCCCAGGTTCGGGGTTTTGCGTACAAACATCCTGTCATGATGTTTCCAGAAAGCCTGCATTATGCCGAATGTCCAGCGGAAGCGCTGCTTTACAAGCATGTTCAGAGTTTCAGGCACTTCGGTAAAAGCCAGCGCTTCGTTGCAGGTGCGCACTTTATAACCTGACCGCAGCAGGCGTAATGTCAGATCGCAGTCCTCAGCAAGGGTATCGGTGGTAAACATGCCCACTTTCTGAACGGCATCGCGCCTGAAAGCGCCTATGGCTCCCGGCACAACCATAATGGCGTTGAGTGTATCAAAAGCACGCCGGTCGAAATTCTGGCTGGATATATACTCGATGGACTGCCAGCGGGTAAGTAGGTTCTTCCTGTTACCCACTTTAACATTCCCGGCAACAGCTGCCACCTGCGGATCGGAGAAATAATTTACCATAAGCGATACTGCATCGGATTTAAGAACCGTATCAGCATCGATGCAAACCAGTATGTCGCCGGTAGCAAAACCAATGCCGTAATTCAGGGCAGATGCTTTGCCCCCGTTGGGTTTTGTGAAAACCTGAACCTTAGTGTTATTCCCGAACTGTGCTTCAATATTCTTATAGGTATTATCCTTCGAACCATCGTCGACAAATACAATCTCAAAATCAGGATAATCGAGACGCAGCAGGTTTTCCACCGTTTTGGGAGCAGTGATCTCTTCGTTGTAGCCCGGCACTATAATGCTCACCTTGTATTTGCTACCCGCTACTGTTAACGGCAACTTTTTTCCGGAATTTCTTTTTTGCCTTATAGCCAATACCGCCAGACTTATAATTTTCATAGCAGAAAGCAACATAGCCAGGAAAAAAATAACCGAAATCAGCCTGTTAAAATAATACCCGGCTGTAAACACGGTTGCATCTGCCGATTCGAGGTAGCGGTTAAAAGTACCGTTAGCAACAGGCATGATGTCAATCCTTTTTTTATTCATCAGTGACGCAAGGCTGACAAACTGGTATCCATGCGATTTGTAATATTCGATAATCCCAGGCAAAGCCTTAATTGTTGACTCGCGGTTTCCGCCGGCATCGTGAAGCAGGATAATATTTCCCAATCCCTGCTGACTGATAGCCCGGGCTATAATAGTATCGGCCGACACATCTTTCTGCCAGTCCTGGGGATCGATAGAAGAACCAATAGTAAGATATCCTTCATTTTTCGCAGTATAAATCGGCCTGATCTGTATAGGGTTTGTAGGTTCGGCATCGGTATTATACGGGGGTCTGAACAGCATGGTGGCATGGCCGGTAATGCTTTCGATAATATAACCGGTTGAGCGGAGTTCCAGTTTAAGCCGGTCGTCGGAAGCTGTTTCAAGATTAGGGTGTAAAAAAGTATGATTTCCTATTTCGTGCCCTTCGCGGTAAATACGGTTTATAAGCGGCAGGTTGTGCTCGGCATTTATTCCGGTAACAAAGAAAATGGCAGGGACTTTATATTTGTTAAGTATATCAAGGATATAGGGAGTGTATCGCTCATCAGGTCCGTCATCAAAAGTCATTACAATTTTCCCGGGCGCTTCGCCCGTTTTATTGATCACATACCCTGAAGGAAGCACTTTGTACTCTTCTTCCGAGATGAATTTATTTTTTTCATCAACCTGTATATCAATTTGGCCCGGATGAGGCTCGGTAATAATGTTGAGAATCTCACCTGCCCCTACATAGTCGACATTATCGGATGTTTGTGTATTGGTGAGAATGGTATTTGTAAACGCATTCTTCAGAAGAGCTTTTTTAGAAAGATCGCGGTTATAAAATTCCCACAATCTACGGTCTTCGGATCCCAGGTACCAGACGGCTACCCCCGAGGTTTCAAAATCAGCCGCTGTGCGCATTGCATTAAAGGCCGTTGCCGCATCGGTGAAGTATACATTGTGGTGCTGATCATTATCATCGTAATAATCGTAACTCAGGTTATAGTTACTGTTGTCGAATTTCACCTTGCCATCACTTTCAAGGGCAGTGGTTATTGCTTCCTGGTAAGTAACATCGGCACCCTGGCGGCCCGCCTGCCAGTCGTAACCGTAGTCGGCAATGGCAAGTACAACCTTATCAGGAGGCACTTTTTTGCACAGTTCATCCAGTGCTGCTTCAACCCAGTTCTGAGCGGCAACGGGGCCGGGCTCCGATGTGGAATTGTACTGGTCGTATCCCATCAGGAACAGGAAATCGTTGACCCTGGCCAGTTCAGCCACGTTATAGTCTTCATTGAAAGGGGCTATGTCCTGGGTCACCAGGTAGCCTTTTTCATGCAAAGCCTGGTAAAGTTCCTTCTGGAATGCAATCAGGTATTCATCGGTCTTCTCCTGCGTTAAATCCTCAAAGTCAATATTAACTCCATTGAAATGGTATTGGGTGAGTACTGCCAGTAGGCTGTTTATAAACTTTGTGCGACGTGTCGGCGAAGTTATAATCCGATGCACATTGGCACCGTTAAATTTATTGTTGAAATAGTTGGAAACCATTGGAACTACTGCCAGGTGATTCCGCTGCATGATTTCGAGTGCCGATTGGTCGATATCGGTTGAAACTTCATCGGAAGTATCATTGGCAAACAGCCATTCGGGCAAAACCATATTCAGCTTTGAGGCATTTTGTTTTAGCGAAAATTTGGATTGAATATCCCAGTTTACATAAAATCCGGCTCTTATGGGGCCTATTTTTTTTATCTCCCCGGGGACTATTTTATCTTTCTTATAAAAGTCATGTCCTTCGTGAGTGCGGGCCTCCTTTGCCAGTTTCAGGAAATGAGCCGTTTCCTTCGATTTGATATCGGCTGTTTTAAATTTCCTGACATCTTCGGGCGAGAGCGTGAGGTGCTCGCGCAATGTTGGCAATTTGAATACTTGTTTATGAAAAAGTGAAACTAAAATGGAAGTTAAACCCAGCAACATAATTACTGCCACTATTTTAACCACCCACAAAAAACGGTTCCACCGGGAAGAACCCGGAGAATAAAAAACCGGCTTGGTATTCGTATTCATTAAATATTATTAATTTATTTAAAAGAAGAGATTTATTGTAACGGGAACAATGACTTTAACTCGTTTTTTGTCCCGAAGTTGTTTCTTGACCGTTAAAATTTATTAAATCCGGATCATTTATCAAATAGACCTGACCTGTCATCAGCAGGATTATTCCTGTTATTACAGAACAATGAAACCATAAGGGAATCAATTCTATTGACATTAAAGTACGGCAGACTCTTCCGGCCCGGAGTGGCTTTTACTTCCTGGCTGACTGGAGCAATTGTGCCCAGTCGCAGATTGTTTTGATTTCGTCGCTGGTTGGGATAGCTTCAGGATGATCGTCCCTGTATTTACGGGGTGGCATTTTCTCTTTCGTAACTTCTTTACACATTACACTAGCTTTGCCAGCTTGTTTATCAGCAGAATACTGGTCCCATTTCGATAAATTCACATGCGAAAGTGCCAGTGTTTTCCCAGGTTCAGAATGACAATTTATACAGGATTTCTCCATTATTTTAATCACCTGCAAGGGTATGGGATTGCTTTGCTTCGGTTTGTCCTGTAACGACTGTGATAAAGCAATATTTGCCGTTATTGCATTTAAAAAGAGTACAATTACAAATACCGCAACATACTTTATAGTTTTTTTCATGTTCTTATATTTATTTTTCTCAAATATAATACTTAAATTAAGTAAAATCAATGATATAGAAAAATTACCGATAACCAACAGGCATTTTACGCCTATATCCATCTCTTTCAGGCTAAGGATGAGCCACAACTGCGAAGCGCCTTCATAAAAGTTTATTTCAGGAAATTAAGTGTAATGAGTAAAATAATAATCAGTATCCCGATTAATGCAATTACGAAGAGGTAATCAGCATAGGTTTCAAATCTGTTCTCCTTTTCCTTTATACTGGTCCTGATAGCCACAAATGAAAAAATACACGAAAAGGTCAGCAAAACTGCAATCACCGATGTAAATTCATCTAAAAGATGAGTTTCGATCATATTGGAGATATGCAACGATGTTATAACAAACAGGCAAAATCCTAAAAGGGTCGCCGATGTATTCATAATATGTTGCGAAGTGTTGTTAGCCATATTTATAATTACTTTTTCTCAACCCTATTCCGGATTTCTTCAAGAACTTCGATCTGTATCTCCTGTATCCGCATCATTTTCGACCATTGATCGAGCAGAAGGTGATCGACTTTTTCGTGCAGGGTCCGGATTTCAATTTCCGATTTCAGGTTGATCTTATAATCATTCTCAGAGCGTATGCGGTCCTTTTTTTCCTGCCGGTTCTGACTCATCATGATGATTGGTGCCTGCATGGCTGCAACGCACGAAAGTATCAGGTTTAAAAGAATAAACGGGTATGGATCAAAGGGTTTCGCCAGCAGTATAATGAGGCTGTTTACTATTATCCAGATAACAAGCATGGCCGAAAAAGAGATAATGAACTTCCAGCTTCCGCCAAATTCAGCAACCTTATCCGAAATCCTGTCGCCTATTTTAAGAGGGATATCCGAAGTATTCGTATCAACTGATATCAGTTCATTCTGCAATATGCTTGTAACGACTTCTTTCTGAAGCACTTCAACACTTCCTTTTTCATCTTCAATCAGCCCGGAAATGTATTTTAAACGGTACTTGTTAAAATCATCCTGGCAAATCATATTGTTATCCGTCCATTCAGGATGATCCTTAACAATTAATCGTTCAATTTCATGCCGGATCCCATGGCCTGCAATTAACTGGCCTTCTGTAAAGGTTTTTCCGCATATCTCGCATTTGTTTCCGTTCGATTTTCTCATGATCGGTTTGTTGTATTTAAAAAGGTAAAGTTGTACATTCGGTTTTAACCTGATAAATTTAATCAGAAACTCAGACATATTGATTACTAAATACTGTCCTTGAGTAAAAACGGGGCTATTGTTATTAAAGCCGGATTCCGGGTAATTAGCTTTCGGATCCTGTTTTCGACTTACAATCATCAGCAATTTCCTTTTTACTTGCCGGGTTAAAAGCCTTTGCTAAAGCAATGAAATACCGGCGATTGCAGCGGCTTCCCGGAAACAGTTCAATTTATGGTATGCGGTATCCTAAATTCCATTCGATAAAGTCGGAAATATGGAATTTGTAGTCAACCAGCGTAATCCCTGCGAAAACTCTATCCGTAATCCGGTACTTTACACCAATACGTTGATGAAAAACCGGTGACTGGTTATCCAGTTTTTTCCTGTACAGGTAAACAGCTGGTTGCAGCATAACTGAAATCTTATTGATTACCAGCTCGTACGAAGGGTAAATGCTAAGCATCACCTTGTCGCCTATTTTGCCTTTCACCGCCTCCAATTCATTGTTCTCGACAGCTGCCTGTGCATTTACTGCTCCGTTATACGAAATTGTAGCCCCGATTCCAAATATCGATTTATAGCTTACCTGATGGTTAAATAAGGCTGAAAACCCTAAAACAGGGAAATCAACTCCCTCGTATTTTTCCAGAATCTGAATATCAGCCGAATCAAAGATCACATTTTTTAATCCTCCATACGCTGCCAGCAGCCATTCGTTTTTAGGCGTGAACGGTTGGATTTCGCTCTTCAGAAAAACGGGTTTGTCGTAAAAATCGTATTTAATTCCAATTTTAGGTGCGAACGTATTGATACCGAAGTTTGGTTTTTTCAGGGCTCCATTCGAAAAATGTGTCATACTGAATCCTGCAACCAGTTCAATTTTATCCGTAAGCAGGTACTCAAGGTTCAGACCGGCATCAATCATAAACGATTCGCCTGCCCCTATAGCAATATTGTATTTATTGGTAACCGGGTTAAATGCTTTCCAATTGAACGTTGCTCCAAAACCCAGCTCGTAGTTGAAAACCAGTTTGTCCCACCTTTTAAACGGTGCAATCAAAAATCCATAAACACCTATTGGTGTCCCAATTTCTTCGGGATTGAAAAAATCGGCAGTATACAGTCCGACCCCATAGTGAGGATACCTGTATAATTGTTCCCAGGCTTTCCGTCCGCTTGTTTGAAAAGACAGTTTTAGCGACAAAGCCTGGAAAGCCCTCACTCCTTCCGATTCGGCATTTTGGCCTTTCAGAAAATTGTTAGTTGCAAAAACCTTTCCAAGCTGGTAGGTGGTCTGCACCGACATATTCCTCATTACCCTAATGTTTGTAACTGCGGATGAGTCAGTTTGAGCTGAGCCGAACAGAGGTAAAAGAAAAAACAGCAGAGTGATTATTCCGTTACCGTTCGGTGAGAACAGAAGCCCGGCGATAGCCGGGAGAATCTGCGGGAATTTTGTACTGTTCAAGATCAATAAAGATATACATCTTGCCATATCAAACATACTGTTCCGGACAGGGGAAACCTGCTGAAGCAATTTCTGTCAGAACCAAGTAGATAAGGCATTTTTTGCGAATATAATTCATTTTCATTTAAGCGCTTAAAAGCAATGCTTGTTGGTTAAATATGAAGGCATTCTTCAATTCAAAAGGAGAAAAATGTAATCCCGGTTAATCAGATGTTTTCCCTAATTATTGGAAGCACCATTATCGATCCAGCATACAATTGCATCCTTTTGTGTTGTTGAAAGAGTGCTGCCTTGCGGCATTTGCCCGCTGACAATCATGCTTCGAACTGAATTCCTGTTAGTACTCAGTTGCGAATAAGTACTGAAATTCTGATGACAACCCGAACAAGATGTCTTTATAAGAGGAGCTACATCCTTGCTATACGACTTTGCAGTACCTGTGCAGGTTGGGACGTAAGGATCGGTAGTAGCAATTTTCGAACAGCTTGTCCATAAGCCTATACTTATTACCGCAACAACCAGGAATTTTTTCATATCTAGTATTTTTTATATGTGGGTGTTTGGATATAACCCGGATACTTCGGAAAAAGTATACGGTTTTGAAAAATTAACATATCTTTTTATCTTTCCATTTCACATGTGAGGCGAAATAATGATCTGCAATCAATCAATTCATATAGCGATTTCAACGCGTTGGGAATGAACCCGAAACTTAGTTACTTCACTGCATTTATTGCCTGGAGACGCTTTAAGAAAGTGCCTGTACTGCAAAAGGCTCAATAATCCGGAATATAGCGGGG
>CAISRK010000369.1 GCA_903887815.1 uncultured Bacteroidales bacterium
ATCATGCATAAAGGGTAAAAACATCTGCAATTTCATTATACCACTACGCAAACCTGGCAGAACGCGAAATGAAGACGAGTTGATAGAATCAGAAGGCAAATTTAGAGAATTTAACACTTTACTCAAAATTTTGTTTTAGGATGCTCTTTTTAAAGTGCAGTTTTGATTTAGTGGTTTCGGAGCCAAATTGGAACCTCTGATTATACGTTTTATAATGTATGAGAGAACAACTTCCATATGGAATATTTGAAATATGGTTATTTTATGCGCTGGCTATTTAGCAGGTTTTAACCGAATTACAGTACCCGGTTTTTGAAGGTTTTTCATGATTACCCTTGCCTTTTCTTCTGTATTCAAATGTGTAAGTACCTGATATACTGCTACACTTAAAGGTTAATCCTTTGTGCTCTTATCAAGTATAATTATAATATGTTGAAAATTAGATATATGACCGCACAAAAAAATCAGAAAAAGGCAAAATAATTGATTACACCTATTCTTATTTAGTATCTTTACCCCAATAATTGAACGGATCATTTTGAATAATACTGCCGGAGAATTATTCTTCAGGTACGCGGGTTGAGACAGAAACCGGGCATAAATGATCAGTAGCTATGATGTTGAGAAATGATAAAGTGTACTATCAGGATTCCGTTATTATTCCGGCTTGTTTTGCTGGTTATGATTTCGCAGCAGTCGATAATGGCCGTGTGCCAGGAAAACGGGAACAAAAGCGAACAGGTTTATAGTTTTGATCCATTGCTTTACAATGGCAAGGTCTACTATTTCTTCCCGCGCCCCGGAACTGTTGGCACTCAGTATTTGCTGGATTCATTTGATCCCCGGGGTTCACTCACAGTTAGAGGTATTACCTATACCGATCTTATACTCAACTATGATATTTACAACCAGAAACTGGTCCTGAAATATAAAAATCCGATTGGCTCGTTAAACTTCATTGAAATTTCTTTCGCATGGCTCGAAAAATTCGAACTGGGAGGGAAGAAATTTGATATATTGGCAACTGTTGATACAACAAAGCAAATATACCAGGTGATAGGAACCGGGCAGTCAAAAATATTATATTTCCTTAGCAAGAAATTACGAATCGAAAATCTTACTGAATCGAGCGATCATTTTTTTGCCCGCACCCAGAAGGAAATGTATGTATACGATGGGAATAAAAGGGTTAAATATACTAATAACCGTAGCTTTATGAGAGCTTTTAGTCTAGCCTTGCACGATCCGATCTCAAAGTATTTACGGAAACATAAATTGAAAGTTCAAAAGGCTAACGATATACAAATGAACGAATTAATAAATTACTGCAATTCACTCACAGGTACATGAAAAATATGATTGCCGGAGTGTTGCTCCTTTTTGTCACGGTTTCTTTACCTGCCCAACAGCTTGACAAGATCACGGATTATCACGTAAAGAATATCCCATTCGCTGAATTTTGCGGTGTAATATACAATCAAACTTCGGTAAGAGTCTTCTACCAGGAGAAATGGGTTGGTAAAATTTTTGTTACCCTTTCCCTGGATAGTGCTACCGCAATGGAAGCTGTTTCAGCAGCTTTGCACAATACAGGACTTAAGGTTTCAGTCTGGCACACGAACCTGGTTGTATTGCCTGGCGAAAAACTCCTGCCCTGGTTGCCTCCTTATGTTAACAAAGAACATCTCGGCTCTACGGATACGGCTGCAAAGGCTCTTACTGCCAGCGAAGAAAAATATATGACCGGGCGGAATGCCGATGTAATTCAAAACCTGAAGATTGGCCGAAAAGAAGCCCAGGTTTCAAGTGTAAAAGCGAACGTAACCGGCCGTATCCTGGACGAAGAAACAGGCGAACCCATATACAGCGCCACCATATATATAAAAGAAAACAGCACGGGCGCTGCATCTGATTTCAATGGCTTTTTATCCTTTACACTGAAACCTGGAAGCTACAATGTCCAGTTCGAATACCTTGGATACGAAAAGAAGAAGTACCTGATGGAACTTTATTCGGATGGAAATTTCACAGTAACCATGCGCAAAGTGGCTATACAGATGCAGGGAGTTGTTGTGTATGGCGATCGCCAGATGAGTATTCGGGCAAAGGATCCGGGTTTGGATAAGATGTCAATAAAAGCGATAAAGGAATTGCCTACTATGATGGGCGAACGCGACATCCTGAAAATTTCCACTACCCTGCCTGGTATTGTAAGTGCCGGCGAAGGTGCCGCCGGTCTGAACGTACGTGGCGGAGGTTCCGATCAGAATGCATTCTACATTAATAAAATACCGATTTATAATACCTCGCATTTATTTGGTTTCTTCCCGGCTTTTAATGCCGATATCATTAAGGATTTTTCCATTTACAAAGGTTTCATCCCGGCACAGTATGGCGGACACCTTTCGTCAGTTCTCAACATTAAAACACGGCAGGGAAACCGGAAACATTTCACTGCGCGGGGCGGAATAAGTCCTGTTACCTGCGATCTCGTGGTTGAAGGCCCCATTAAAAAGGATACCCTTTCGTATATATTAAGCGCCAGGGCGTCGTATTCCGACTGGATACTGAAACGGATAAAAGATCCTGTAATAAGCAACAGCAGCGCTACATTTAATGATTTGTCGGGTGGCTTTACCTACGACATACGTAAAACGCAGGTAGCTTTGTTCGGCTATCACAGCTACGATAAGTTTTCCTTATCGGATCAGAATACATATTCCTATTCGAACAACGGATTATCAGCAGTATTCAGCCATAACTTCAGCAATAAGTTAAAAGCGGAATTCTCGATGGTAGGCTCTCAATATTCGTTTTCGACAACCGATATGCAGGTAGAGGTTAAAGCTTACGAGCACAGCTACAAGATGGAGCACTACGAATTCAGGACCGATTTTAAACATACGATTAACGAAAAGAATTCGCTTGAATACGGTTTGGGTATCATACAGTATAGGCTGAATCGTGGAACCGTATTGCCTTACGGCGAAAACTCGCTGCGCAGTACGGTTGAACTTGGCAGGGAACAGGCATTCGAAACTTCGCTCTATATTTCTGATTCATACGATATTCTGCCCTGGCTTAACCTGACTTTTGGCGGAAGGTATGCCTTATATACTCCCACCGGGCCAAAAACGGTTTATGAATACACCCCCGGAACCTCAAAAGATGTAAGACATATTTCCGATACGTTGAATTTTAGTAACAACCGACCGATCTGTTACTATCACGAACCGGATCTGCGGGTTTCACTCAACATCGAAACCGATCAGTCAGGATCGGTAAAACTGGCTTTCAACCAGATGCACCAGAACCTGTTCCTGCTTAGCACTACTACAAGCATTGCTCCAAATACACAATGGAAACTGGCTGATTATCATTTAAAACCTTCGGTGTGTAACCAGTTTTCGGTAGGGGTATTCCGGACATTAGCCGAACTTGGTATCGAAACATCGGCTGAAGTATTCTACAAACAAACCCGGAATTACCCAGAGTTTATGGATGGTGCTAACTTCATCGAAAATCCCCAGGTAGAAACTGCCGTTCTTCAGGGCCTTCAGAAAGCATATGGACTGGAACTTTTTGTTAAACGCAGTTACCGAAAACTTGAAGGCTGGATTTCGTACACGTATTCACGCTCGCTTATTACCGTTACCGGCGATAACGTATGGGATAAGATCAACCAGGGCGATCAATACCCTGCAAACTACGACATCCCGAATTCACTGAATGTTGTATTTAATTACCATCTTTCGCGCAGGCTTATTTTCGGTTCAATATTTACCTACCAGACGGGAAAGCCTGTAACCTACCCGGTTTCGGTTTACTACCTGAACGGGCTGCCTGTGCTTGATTATTCGAAACGTAACGCTTACCGTATACCTGATTATGTCAGGGCCGACTTTTCGGTTACCATTGAAGGGAATCTGAAAAAGGAAAAATTCATGCATAGTTCTTTCATTTTCAGCGCCTATAATGCATTCGGCAGAGAAAACCCATATTCGGTGTATTATAAAGTTGAGGACGGGTTTATACGCAGCTTTATGTATTCGGTGATAGGAGTTCCGATTTTTACGGTGACCTGGCTTTTTAAACTGGGAAATTATGTTTCGGAATAGCAGGTATTACCTGCCGGTTATGCTCATGCTTTTACTGGCATCGTGCATAAAGCGTTACGATCCCAATATCGATAGTTCGGATAAATTTAAATATGTTATTACAGGTAGTGTGAATAAAGGCGATAGCGTTCAGCGTTTATATATATCCACCTCTTCGCTCCTGAGCAGGCCAAGGATTATAGCAATAACAGGCTGTTCAGTTAAAATAATTGATGGCAAAGGGAATAAGTATATAGCAAAGGATGTTGGCAAAGGGAATTACGAGGCAATTATTCCCGAAAGTGAACTTGTAACAGGAAATACATTTATGGTTGATATCCAGGTTGCGGGCGGCGCTCATATTATTTCTGATTTCGATCGGATTCAGGATTGCCCGGAAGTAGATTCGGTGTTTTATATACGGGAAGACATACCTACGTCGAATCCCTATTTCCCTACCCGTGGGATACGGTTTTATATGAACCTTAATGCTGAAACATTTTACTGTCGCAATTACAGGATTGAGGCAATTGAAACCTGGGAATATACGGCTCCTTTTCCTGATTATGCCGATCGCCGTGTGTGCTGGGTAACGAGTAATATCAGGAGTATTTTTGATTTCACAACCCAAAACCAGACGGCGAATATTTATACACTTTATCCATTGCACTTCGTGGATAACTATTCCTCGCAAAGGTTGAGGTATATGTACAGCCTGCTAATCAACCAATACTCGCTCAGCGAGGCAGCTTTTACATTCTGGGAGAAAATGAGGATAAACAGTTCCGACCAGGGCGGATTATACGAAAACCAGCCATTCCAGGTAAGCGGTAATCTGCATAATCTTTCTAATCCGGATCAGCAGGTGCTGGGTTTCTTTGGAGCATCAGCTAAAAAGTCAAAACGCATTTTTGTATCAGATGTTCCGGGATTACCCAACCAGTATATCGATTGCCGTCCTGCTTACTGGCCCGAAATAGCTGCCCCGGAATGCCTCGATTGCACTGCCCTGGTTGGTGGTACGAATGTTAAACCTAAATACTGGCCCAACTAAAATGAATAAAAATAGTCAACGGTTTAGAATGATCATCTGTGAATCCAACTCCAGGTGTTCAATTGTTTCGGACCGCTGTTTAATGTCACAGGTAATGATTCGAAGTAAACTCTTATATTTTTCGGCAATACTCGTTTTAATGCTTTCATCCTGCGTAAAACGTTTTGAACCGGAGATAAATAAAACAGATGTTGAGAAGTATGTAGTTACAGGCCAGGTTATCATGGGTGATGCTGTGCAGGTTGTGAATATATGTACATCATCGCCTATTACAAAACCTGAAATCAAACCGGTTACAGGCTGCCAGGTGACCATATTAGATGCCAAAGGTAACTCCTATATTGCAAAAGATGTCTGGGGCGGGAATTATGAAGCTGTAATTCCTGTGATTGCAATGGTCCCCGGTAATTCGTTTAAGGTTGATATTGTAACATCGGGTGGTGTTCATATTACATCGGATTTCGACCAGATTCAGGATTGCCCTCCGGTTGACTCGGTTTATTATGTGGTGCAACACCTGCCTACCTCTTCTCCGATCGAATTTAATGATGGAATACAATTTTATGTAAACCTGGATGCCCAAAATTATGCCTGCAGGTATTACAAACTGGAGGCTACCGAAACCTGGGAGTATCATACCCAGTATCCGATCGAATGGTTTTATACCGGTTACCTTCATCATGTGTTTCCTCCCGATTCGTCGAAGATGGTTTGCTGGCGAACATCGAAAGTGAGGGATGTTTTTATGGTTTCAACCAAAGACCTGGCTCAGAATAAATACCTCCGTTATCCTCTTCATTTTGTCGATAACTTATCATCACCCCGTTTGGTGTATGGTTACAGTTTACTAATCAGGCAGTTCGCACTCAGCGACGCAGCATACGAATACTGGGAAAAGATCCGTGTCAACAGCCAGGAGCAGGGAGGATTATACGAAAGCCAGCCGCTTTCGGTAAAAGGAAACCTGCATAATATTACTAACCCCGGCCAGGATGTGCTGGGTTTCTTTGGCGCCACAACTGTACGGCAGAAAAGGATATTTGTAAAAAATGTACCTGATCTTCCCTTGGAATTTGTTTTCAATTGTGTTTTTGGTAATTTACAATGGGGATTGCAGGGAGCACCTGCCTATATGTACCCGATTTACCTGCCGCCCCGTATCGTCTTCCAGGGAGATTCTGCTATACGCACATATGATGTAATCTCGATTGACCACGAATGTGTTGATTGCACCTCCACCGTTGGCGGTAAAAATGTTAAACCCGATTTCTGGCCTTATTAGTTTGAAAAATGTATAAAGTAAAGTCTGCTATTTTCGCGCTTTTGATTTTTACAATACCGGTAACGGCTCGTTGTATGCCGTTCATACCGGTTGAAAATCAGGAAACGGTTATCCTTACAACCGACAGGTCAATTTATATTGTTGGCGAACAGCTCCGTTTTTTCGCAACCCTATCGAATGGTAATGGATTGAATAGCTCAAATCAAAGCCAGGTCCTCTATTGCGAGATAATTGCTCCCGATGGTAATAAGATAGTTGACAGCAAATTCCGCATAGGCAATTCAACAGCCAGCGGTTGTATCGATATACCTGATAACCTTTTAACCGGCATATATTACCTCAGGGGTTACAC
>CAISRK010000370.1 GCA_903887815.1 uncultured Bacteroidales bacterium
TCAGCAATAATTCTTTGTTGTTTGCCAATTTTTATGCTGTAGGAACCCGCACAATCTGGGGGCTTGAAGCCGTTGAACTGTCGGCACCCCCAAAACCCGGGCAAAGTGTTATAAAGCGTCCGCATAGCGAAAACATGTTCTCCATGGGGCAGCTTTTTAAAATGCGTGGCTATGAGCTCAAATTCATATACGGGGGATACGGTTATTTCGATAATATGAATTATTTTTTCGAAAACAATGGTTTCAACATCGCGGATCAAAGGTCGATGCCGGATAATGAAATTACCTACTCGAATGCATGGGGCGTTTGCGATGAGGATTTATTTAACCGGACATTAAAGGAAGCCGATCTTTCATACAAAGCGGGGAAGCCATTTCTGAACCTGATAATGACAACTTCCAATCACCGGCCTTTCACTTACCCTGAAGGTAAAATTGATATTCCTTCAGGCAGCAGCCGGGCAGGTGCTGTAAAGTATTGCGATTATGCCATTGGCGATTTCTTACGCAAAGCAAGTGCAAAACCCTGGTTTAGGAATACGCTTATCGTAATTATGGCCGATCATTGTGCCGGCAGCGCCGGGCAGGCCGAACTGCCTGTTAAAGAATACCAGATTCCGCTTATTATTTATAATCCGGCAATCATTCAGGCCCAGAGGATTTATAAGCTTTCGAGCCAGATTGATGTAGCACCAACGCTTCTGGCTTTGCTCAACTGGAATTACGAAAGCCGGTTTTTCGGAAAAGATATTCTGAAAATGAAACCGGAAGAAGAAAGAGCTTTTATAGCAAACTACCAGAAACTAGGCTACATTAAAAAGGACAACCTGACCATTCTTAGTCCGCAACAAAAAATTACTTCCTATAAAATAAACCGGATTACGGGAGAAATAAAGAGTCAAGCCGTTAGCAAAGAATCCCTTAACGAAATTGTATCCTATTATCAATCTGCCAGTTATATTCATAAAAACCGATTGGACAAATGGGCAGAAAAATAAAAAAAAGGGTATCACTTATTCAATTCCGGCTTCTGGTTTTTACATCAGTATTCCTGCTTATTTCTTCATTTTCATTTGCCGGTGAATGTTATACCTATAAGGACACTTTGGTTTACCGGCCTTACAAGGATACTGCCCGCCTGGTAAAGGCGCAGGTTTATACTCTGAATTCATCCGAATCGATACTGTTTTACAAACCCCGACCATTTGAATTTATTACAAATATCCCTTCTGACTTTGTACTGTTTGGCAAAAACACTTTTGCCAAAAAGAATTTACCGAAACTTGGACTGCTTATAGGGGCGACAGCTGTTTTGGTTGCATTCGATCAACACACGCTTGATGCAGCGCAACAATTCGGAAGGTATATACATCTGGACCCGCAACGAAAATTCAAGACTGCAGTCTCCTTTGATATAGGAGGTTTCACTATACCTGTCCTGGATCTTCCCCATAATCTCAACTCGACCTTCTATTTTCTTGGCGAAGGGTGGCCCAGTATACTGGTAGCTGGAAGTTTTTATGGTTATGGGATTTTTACTGATAATTACAGGGCGCGCCAAACCTCATCGCAACTGGCGGAGATGTTTTTTTCTTTGGCCATTACCTGCCAGGCGATGAAACGGATTACCGGCCGCCAGAGCCCTTTCCAGGCAACTCTGCCCGGGGGGAAGTGGCGCCCGTTTACAAATCTTGCCACCTATCAAAATGATGTTTCAAATTATGATGCTTTCCCTTCGGGGCATATGACTACGCTTATGGCCACGGTGACCATTATAGCCGGGAATTATCCTTCCAATAAGTACATCAAGCCGGTTGGATACACCATAATGGGACTTGTAGGATACGCAATGCTCAACAATGGGGTCCATTGGATTGGCGACTATCCTGTTGCTATCGCAATCGGTTATGCATTAGGGAAGATTGCGGTGAACCGGGGTCAGAAAATAATTCACAAAAACAGTCTATCGGTAAACCGGTATAAATCCTCGCTGACACCGGTATATTTAGGATCAAACAATTTAGGTCTTTGCTATAAACTCAAATTCTAGAATGATTGGGTACAAAAGTGATCCGGCAATGATTCAAAGACCTAAATATTTATAAAAATGAAGTAAAATACAGTTACTTTTGCACGTCCAAAGCCTGCCGGCCCCATAGTTCAATGGATAGAATTTCAGATTCCGGTTCTGACGATTTGGGTTCGAATCCCGATGGGGTCACTCAATAAA
>CAISRK010000371.1 GCA_903887815.1 uncultured Bacteroidales bacterium
ACGTTATAAACCAGGCCGTCCGGTCCTTTATGGGAAAAACAACGGTATCGTTTACAGTGTAGATGCCGAAACCTACTCCCACAGCAGCTATTCGATCGCTAAGGCGCTATTGGATTCGGGCATTAAAAAGGGCGACAGGGTCGCTATTATAATAAACAATCGTCCTGAATGGAACTTTTTCGATATGGCTATCGGGCTTATAGGTGCCGTGCAGGTCCCGGTTTATCCAACGCTAAGCGAAGACCAGATCAGGTATATATTCAACGATGCTTCCATTTCAGCCCTTGTAGTTAATGATGCATTAATTTCCGAAAGGATCAGAACTATTGCGGCCGATACACCTTCACTGCGAAAAATTTTTTCGGTCGACCCGGTTCCTGGTCTTACATGCCTGAACCATATGCTTACTAAATGTGTGCCTGGGTTCACGCATCCTGATGTTAGTGCAATTGCCGATAAAATTTTACCTTCCGACCTCTTTGCTATAATTTACACTTCAGGTACAACCGGCAGGCCAAAAGGGGTAATGCTTTCGCATACTAACCTGGCAAGTAATTTTCTTGCACTTACCAAAATCCTGGCACAGCAACCGGTCGCTAAAGCAGCCAGTATGCTTCCGCTCTGCCATATTTACGAAAGGATTTTGAATTATACCTACCAGAACTCAGGAACAGCTATCTGGTATATCGAAGGATTCGATAAGTTGAGCGAAAACCTTGCCGAAGCACAGCCCGAAATGTTTTGTGCCGTACCGCGTTTGCTGGATAAGCTTTTTGATGCCTTTATGGCAAAAGGCCGCGACTTAAAAGGGGTAAAACGGTTCCTGTTTTTCAGGGCAATTGCCGTGGGACAGCAATACGAACCCTTTGCGGAATTTAGTTTTTTCTATCGCATGCAACTCGCAGTATACAGAATGTTTGTTTTTAAAAAATGGAGGGATGCACTTGGTGGCAGGCTGGTTTCGATTGTTTCGGGCGGTGCCAGCCTTAATCCCAGGATTGCCCGTATTTTCTGGGCTGCAGGTTTTAAACTTATGGAAGGCTATGGGCTCACGGAAACATCACCTGTAATAGCTGTAAGCAATTTTCTCAAAGGCGGGACGCGCACCGGAACCGTCGGGCCGGTATTGCCGGGAGTCGAACTGAGGTTTGCTCCCGACGCCGAAATCCTTGTCCGGGGCCCGAATGTAATGTTAGGGTATTATAAACGACCGGAACGAACTGCCGAAGTAATTGATCCCGAAGGATGGTTCCATACCGGCGATATTGGTCAACTGGTGGATGGGAAATACATTCAGATCACCGACAGGAAAAAGGAAATATTCAAAACATCGGGAGGAAAATATATTGCACCCCAGGTACTGGAAAACCGTTTTAAAGAATCGGCTTTCATTGAGCATATTATCGTTATAGGTGAAAACCGCAAACATCCCTCAGCTATAATTGTTCCTGCATTCGAATACCTGGAGAACTGGTGCCGGGTAAAGGAAATACCTTATACCACTGATGAAGAGATGATCCGTCATCCGCGTATATTGAACCGAATTGAAGAGGAAATTTTCAGGATTAACCAGCATTTTGCCCGTCATGAGCAGGTAAAGAAATGGGAAATAATCGCCGACCGCTGGAGTACCGACACCAGAGAATTGTCGCAGACACTTAAACTACGGCGTAAATTTCTGAACGAAAAATATATGGATCTGATTGAGAAAATCTACGAGAACCTGGAGTAAATAACAATTTACGATTTCGGATTTATGGTTTCAGACCTTAGGATCTGGGTATTGGATGTTTTGAAAACATGCAAAGGGACATTCCTAGTGTAATATCTTAAATACCAGTTCCCTGAGTAATTCGCCATGGTCGGCCGAATAATTATCGATCCCTATGGCACGGGTGTTGCATTCGCGGATCCAGCCAATAATCTGCTGTATTTTATTCGCATTGTAATTCCGGTAAGCATCAAAATAATCAAACTTAGTGTAGTTCGAGAGTTTCGCTTTGCTCAAAATGGATGCTTCCGATTTATCGGTAAGGGAATGTATAAGGAGCACTTTGCTGAAAAAGCCAAATAACATGGGTATGGTCTTGAAAAGGGAATTCTCGCCAGGGTTAAGCGAAAAATGATTCGCAATCTGGTTCGATTTCAGGACATTTTTCTTCGCAATGGCTTTCTGGAATTCAAATATGTTATAGTCTTTGCTTATACCGATATAAAGCTCAATTTCATTTTCGGTAATTACCTTATGCTTAGGGTGGTTAATGTATAGCTTACCGAGTTCGTTGTTGATTTTCTCAAGGTTGGTTCCCAGGTACTCTACCAGCATAATGGCCGCCTTATCCGAAATGGAATAGCCATTGTTTTTTACCTGGCCGGCAATCCAAACCGGCATATCGCTCTCATACTTCTTTTTCGATTCGAGTGTAACTGCTTTATCCGAATTTCCCAGAGCCTTGAGTAATTTGGCTGGCGGAGCTTTGTATTTATAGCAGATTACAAGTATGGTCGATTGAAGCGGGTGACGGATATACGAAAGCAGGAAATCAAGGCTTTCTTCTTTTTTCAGATCCATGTCCTGGGCTTCGCGCAGCACAAGAAGCTGCCTTTCGCCTACCATCGGGAATTGTTTGCAGTAATTAACCACGGTGGCAATATTCGAATCCCTGCCATACAGTACTGCAAGATTGAATTCTTTCTCGGTTTCGCTTAATACGTTTTCGGTAAGATAATCCGACAGCTCATCGATATAATAAGGCTCTTCGCCATAAAAAAGGTATATGCCGGTATATGCCTTTTTCTGGAAATCCTTGATAAGCTGGTAATAGGTCGAGGTCATTGAGGAACAGAGTTGCGGATGAAAGAATCCTAGAATTTAAGATGCTTTACTGTCAAACGTTTTTCGATGAGTTGCTGCAGCGATTCAATCCCGATTTTAACATGGTCTTCCATGTAATTTTCAGTAACAATTTTATCACTTTGTTCCGTTTTAACCCCGCTCGAAATCATTGGCTGGTCCGAAACCAGGAGTAAAGCTCCTGTAGGTATATTATTGGCAAAACCGACAATGAATATGGTAGCCGTTTCGAGGTCGATGGCCATCGCCCTGGTGCTCTGAAGGTAAAGCTTGAAATCGTCGTCATGTTCCCAAACCCTGCGGTTAGTGGTGTACACGGTACCTGTGTAATAATCGAGGCCCATTTCGCGTATGGTGGTCGAAATGGCTTTCTGCAGGTTAAAAGCAGGTAACGCGGGTATTTCGGGTGGGAAATAGTCGTCGGAAGTTCCTTCACCCCTGATGGCTGCAATAGGAAGAATATAGTCGCCCAAAGCGTTTATATGTTTCAACCCGCCGCATTTCCCTAAGAAAAGACATGCTTTCGGGTTGATGGCACTTAACAGGTCCATTACAGTAGCTGCATTTGCACTACCCATGCCGAATTTGATCATGGTTATATTACCTGCTGTGGCGCTGGGCATGGAGCGTTCCTTGCCTCGTATTTCAACATTATTGAGACGGGCAAAAGTTTCGAGGTAGGCTCCGAAATTAACAAGGAGTATATATTCTCCGAAATCTTCAACTGCTGTACCGGTGTACCTGGGCAACCAGTTTTCAACTATTTCCTTTTTTGTTTTCATGTATCGTAGAGTAAATTCAGGTATGTGGGGCAAATTTAAATTTTTTAAGCCATCTTTGCTGTAAATTCGGGTGTTTTTTACGAAATGTTGATAAAATGCAGCAATTAAACTTTCCTCAATTCGATTTCAGGCTTCGCGAATTAAACGGCCGCAACGAAATATTCGATCCCGTGAGGCACAGGTTTGTTGTTCTTACTCCCGAGGAATGGGTCCGGCAGCATTTAATCGCTTACCTGCATCGTGTGAAAGGATACCCGTTACACCTTATTGGCGTTGAGAAACAGTTCATGCTGAATAAACGGGTTAAACGCTTCGATCTCGTCGTTTTTAAACGTAATGCTAGCCCGTTGATTCTGGCTGAATGCAAAGCACCCGGTGTTGAGATCACACAAAATGCCTTCGACCAGGCTGCCCGTTACAATATGCCGCTTCTTGCCCGGTATTTCCTTATTACTAACGGGCTTGAGCATTACCCTTGCCGTATCGATTATGCCCGGAAACAATATGTTTTTATCGAGGAAATTCCATCGTATGGGTACGATACCGATCCAACTCCCGAAAATTAGCCTTTCTTGCTTAAGACTTTAAACTACAGGCATAAAAAAAGCCGGATTAACCGGCTTTTGAAATATCATATATCCTGTTACTGGCATTTCAGAACATTTTTGAGTTTGTCGTTCGAAAACTGGGTAGAGGATCCGAAAGCAGCCTTTTTGTAATTCGCACATGCATTTGGCAGATCCTTTTTGCCTTCGTATGCTTTTGCAACTTCACAATAATAACGGGCCATTTTATCGTTAGTTTGCTCATCCAAAGCTAGCCCCAGATTTGCACACTCAATAGCTGCATCATAGTTCTTCAGGCTATTGTTCGAGACAGCGAGTACATAATATAGATCTTTGGTCTTATAACCATAGGTAAGAGCCTGATTTAATTTGGTAACAGCATCGGCATAGGCTTTTTTATTGTAAGCAGCCAGCCCTTCCTGATTAAGGTTCGAACCAATCATGTTTTTAGCCGCTTTAATAAGAATTGTATCATTGGTTTTTGATGCTGCCGTTATTGCTAACTCCATATTAGCGGTCATTTTTTCGTTATCACCCTTCTTTTTGTACGCCTGTCCAGTGGCAAAAAGAGCCTTGCTGTATTGAGGATCCATCTTCAGTGCTTTATCAAAGAAAATCAATGCAGAATCTGCTTTTTCGGCTTTCAACAGTATATTCCCCTTGTTTGTATATAGCTTTACCAGCTGTTCATCCGATTTCTGCCTGATATTTGCATCGCCATATGTCATTCCAAATTCATCGCTTTTTTCGAAAGCAGCAATAGCCTGGTCGTATTTTTTATCTTTTATGTAACTGTTACCTACATTATATTGCCATGATGGAAGTACTTTAGTGACTTTCATTTTCAGGGAGTCGGCGTCCTTTCCAACCGTGGAACACATTTTTATAACATCCTGCATTTTAACAATAGCACCGGCCATGTCTGTTTTCGAAAGTTCAAGAGCTGTATTAAATGCATTCCCAGCCTCTTCTTTTGTTTGAGCTATGGATTGCTTTCCTGTAAAGGTGGCAAGAATTGTTAAGGCAAAAGCCAGGATCAGGGTCTTCTTCATTGATTTCAGAGCGTTAGTTGTTAATTAATTTTTCTGGTTTAACCGGCAAATATACACATAATTGTATTCGTTGCAAGCCATGTTTGTCAAGCTAATTGCAATAACTGTTCCAAATCGGACTGGATGGGCTTTTTAGCAGTTGTTAAAAAAATATAAATCTGTTTTAAGGGGTATAGCAGTCGAAAAAGAAGACAATAATTAACCAAATACCAGGCTTTTATATAATTTCAGTTGAATAATTGTTTCGGG
>CAISRK010000372.1 GCA_903887815.1 uncultured Bacteroidales bacterium
CTAGCACATCAAAATATTATGTAGCCATAAATTCAGTGCCATCAATATGACCTGGTGAAAAGAGGAAACGGGGACAAGGGGATGGATTGAAAGGATTGATAAGATTGAATGGATTGACGCGATTAAAAAGATTGAGGGGTTGATAATGTCAAAATCGCAAATCAAAAATCCGATATCTACAATTCCTTCCTGTACACCCTGAACCTTTTATGCACAGGTATATGCAGCCTTTCGATCTCGGCGCGCATTTTATGATTATTTTCGAGTACCAGGTGAACTTCAAGATCCTTAAAGTCTGCTTTTCGGGCTGATTCAATCAGACTGATACCCATCACAACTTCCATCCCGGCACCTTGAAAGTCACGGCGAACCGCTCCCAGCATGAGGTCCAGCTGGCTTGTGCGCCGCGAGGCAAGCAATATCTGGAAAATGCCAATTGGGAAAAGATAACCCCGCGATTTCTGTATTCCTTTGGTCAGGCTGGGAATTGCAATAATGAATGCAATAACTTCGCCATCCTTTTCAATTACTTTCACAAAACGCGGATCAATAATGGGCAGGTATCTTGAGGCAAGTTCATGAATCTCGGTGTCCGTCATGGGTACGAAACCGTACAGGTGATCGTAAGTGCGGTTTACAAGCTGCAATACCGGTTCAATATAGGGTTTTAGCTGTTTTCGCGAAGTAAATTCGATAAGCTGGGTATTGTTACTGTAATTCGATCGCTGCACAATACGGTAATACAATTCCGGAAAAGCCAGGTTTACAGGGAATTTATAGGTCATGCAGTCGATTTCCTTTGTAAAACCTTCGTTTTCGACCAGTTTCACAATGTACGGGGGATTGCATGCCGAATCGATCAGCGGTAAGTGTTCGAATCCTTCGATAAGTAACCCTTGTATATCCTTATCCGAAAAGCCATAAGGGCCGACCAGCAAGGTTTTCCCTTTTTGTTTCACCCAATCCAGGATGAAAGCGAACAATGCATGTGCGATCTCCTGACTGTCAATACTATCAAAATAACCGAAACGGGCATTGTTCTCGTTTCGCAATTCGTTGTATTTATTGTGGATAATTCCCATTATCCTGCCAACCGGCTTGCCATCGACAAAAGCAATGGCCATAACGGTATCGCATGCATCGAACTGATGATTTTTTTTAGGGCTGAAAAAGTTCCAGTCGTCGATATAAATAGTTGGCATCCAGTTTGGCATATCGCCATGGAGCTTTGCAGGAAGATGGATAAACGTTCGGAGTAGTTTGCGCGATGTTACTTCGGTAATTTTTATGCCCATGATCTGAGGTATAGACTGAGTTTAACGCAATATTACTGATTTTATCAAATAAAAAAAAACTTAATCCAGGTGGGTTTTGTCAAAGCATCCGAAAATCATATCATATCTTTTTGATTCTATGCTATTTATAACTTTTTGTATTTGAAATAAAAACAACCGCCTTCCGTTTTGGTTATAAAGTATACTTTTGTACAATAAATTATATAGCTACATACATGAACATACAATACATCGGAGAACACCTTTTGGCCGGATACCTGGGCCGTATATTTATATGGGTCAGTATTTTATCCTTACTATCCTCAGCAGTTCTCTTTATAAAATCACGCAGCAACGAAAACAGGAAAGAGTTGTTTTCGAAGATTGCAGGAAATTTATTCCGCCTGCATTTTGTATCGCTCATGGGTGCAATTGCGTCACTCTATTATCTCATAGGCAACCACTGTTTCGAATACTCTTATGTTTACCAGTATTCAGCTACGGATATGCCACTGAAGTTCCTGTTTTCCTGTTTCTGGGCCGGGCAGGAAGGCTCCTATATGGTATGGGCATTCTGGCAGGGGATTATCGGTTTAATGTTGCTAAGTTCGGTAAAAGAATGGAAAGCCTGGGTTATGCCGGTTTTTGCTACCGGTCAGTTCTTTCTCCTTTCGATGGTATTAGGTCTCGACCTCGGCGCATTCAGTATTGGAGGCAGCCCGTTCACCCTCTTGAGGGATATGCCTTCAAATGCAGCGGAAGAATTGTTTAAACAAGCTAACTACCTGACATTCCTAACCGAAGGTAATGGTCTGAATCCTTTGCTCGAAAACATCTGGATGATCATTCACCCGCCTTCACTTTTCCTCGGCTATGCCGTTACATTAGTACCTTTCAGTTATGCAATAGCCTCGCTATGGCGAAAAGAATAC
>CAISRK010000373.1 GCA_903887815.1 uncultured Bacteroidales bacterium
GTATCGAACAGGAAAATAGCATTGCCTTCGCCTTCGCTTTTACCCATTTTTGCTTTGCCATCCAGGCCTGGTATTTTTATTAGAGATTCGCCAAAGTTGTATGCAACAGGCTCAGGGAAATAATCGACCTTGAACATACGGTTAAAGCGGTTGGCAAAGGTACGCGTCATTTCGAGGTGCTGTTCCTGATCTTTGCCTACCGGAACTTTATGTGCTTTATGCAGGATAATGTCTGCTGCCATCAGTGTGGGATAGGTTAGCAGGCCTGCATTAATATTTTCGGGCTGTGTGCGGGCTTTGTCCTTAAACGATGTACAGCGTTCGAGTTCGCCCAGGTATGCGTTCATATTCAGGAAAAGGTATAACTCGGCTGTTTCGGGCAGGTCGCTCTGAAGGTACAAGGTTGCCTTCTCAGGATCGAGTCCGCAGGCGAGGTATTCAACAAGCACTTGTTTCACATTGCCATGAAGATCGGTGGGTGTCGGATGTGTAGTAAGCATATGATAATCGGCTATAAAGAAATAGCAATTATCGGTTTCCTGCATTTTTACAAAATTCTGCATGGCCCCGAAATAATTCCCGAGGTGAAGGTTGCCCGTTGGCCTGATTCCGCTTACTACTGTCTGCATATACGTGTGTTTAAAACCCTGAGGTTTTACATGATTATGTAATTCTATTCTCCCTGATTCAACCGTTGAAGGGATAATTAAGATTACAAAATTAGTGATTTATGATGAAAGAATGAACAATAGAGGTATGGCTATGTTTCAGGATAAGCAAGATTGAACTATATTTACATACATTTTAGATCCCCTAAACCTATGAAACCTTTATCAATTTTTCTGCCGGGTCTGTTTGTCGCAACACTATTCGCCGGCTGTACATCCTCAACACTAACACCAGTGAAAATAACCCATCAATCCGATTATCCCGCACCTCCTAAGGCGGCTGTTAAACCCAGCGAATTTACCGAGTTTGGCAACAAGCGAATCGACAATTACTTCTGGCTCAAAGATAAAACCAACCCTGAAGTTATTGATTATCTAAATGCTGAAAATAAATATACGGATACTATCATGCAGTCGACCAAAGCATTACAGGAAAAGCTGTTTGCCGAAATGAAAGGCCGCATCAAGGAAGACGATGAATCCGTTCCTTCGATTTTAAACGGGTATTATTATTTCAGTCGCACCGAAACCGGGAAGCAATATTCGGTATATATCCGCAAAAAAGGCAGCGTTACGGCTCCTGATGAGGTGATTTTCGACGTGAACAAGATGGCTGAAGGAAAACAGGCTTTTCTTTTTTCCGATTATGATGTAAGCCTCGATAACAAGCTTGCAGCCTATACGAGCAACGAAACCGGTTCGTATGCTGAATTTACACTTAAAATCCGCGATCTGGCAACAGGTAAAGATTTAGCTGAAAAGATCGATAAAGTACAGTCATTCGCCTGGGCCAATGACAATAAAACACTCTTCTATTCAATAGGCAACGATGCTTTGCGCTCATACCGCGTTTACAGGCATATAATTGGCAGCACCAAACCCGACGAACTTGTTTTTGACGAACCCGTTGAACAGTTTGTGGTGAATGTTTTCAGAAGCAAAACAAACGACTTCCTTATGATCGGGACGGCCAGTGAAACTACATCCGAATACCTGTTGCTGAATGCTTCGGAACCGAACGGGAAGTTTAAAGTCTTTATTCCAAGGGTAAAAGATGTGGATTACAGCGTAACCCCTCACAAGGATAAATTTTTTATCCAGTATAAAGA
>CAISRK010000374.1 GCA_903887815.1 uncultured Bacteroidales bacterium
GCCTGATCTCAAGTTCTACCTCAACGCCCAACCCGGGAAGTATATTTAGCCTGGGCGTTACAGTTAATTTCAACAAATAACCATTATCTTTATCAGTAAAGGAATGATATTTGATCATACTTTTATACACCACGAATACTTTACGAAATGAGAAAAATACTTCTGATAGCAATTTTAGTACTGGGTGTTACTGCTGTGTATAGCCAGGCTCTTGAGTACAGCGAAGGGTTTTATTACAAAAACGGGATGCTTTATACCGGCACCTATACTGAAAACTGGCCGAATGCGAATGTAAAAATGGTCCAGAATATCAGCAATGGCCTGGAGGATGGAATTACAGAGATTTACTTCGAAAACGGTAAAATACTGGAGCAGCGTTCTTACCAGGAAGGGCAAAAGCATGGTATCTGGAATACCTATAACGAGGAAGGCGTAAAAATTGCGGAAGCTAATTACCGCCACAATAAAAAAGATGGAATCTGGCGTATATGGGATGAACAGGGTATACTGCGCTATGAGATGTACTATAGTAATAACGAAAAAACCGGAACATGGCGTATATGGGACGCGAAGGGAAAGCTTACCAGTGAGCGGAATTATAGTGTCGAATAGCCTTGTCAGTAGTGCAGGCTTTTTACTCTGTTCCTGTTTATTGATAAAAATCTGATTACATTAAATTTAAACCGGGTAGTATGAGGCGGGAATTTGGTTATTTATTATTCTTAATTTTTATTCTCATATCATGTAAACACGAAAGTCTGGTGCCTCCCTTACCGGGTGATGTAAGTTATTCCAGGCAAATTGCACCTATTATGAAATCAAGTTGTACTTATTCGGGCTGTCACAATTCGAATAACAACCTTAACTTTCCGCTTGAAAAATACAGCGACCTGATTGATTACGGTGGGGTAGTGCCTTATAAACCACTTGATAGCGACCTGTATGATGTAATTGCCCGCAGGTACATGCCCCTTGGCACAACAAAACTATCCCTGGCGGACCAGAAATTAATTTATGATTGGATTAATAAAGGTGCTTTGGATAATTGATATGGATTACTAAAAGAGTGAAATATAGTTTCATCCCCGTTTATAAAAATCTCATTCTGGCATGGTAGCGCCTGCCAACATAGCTTTCTAATAAATCATCTATATTTGTTTATTCAGGATTAAGAATTGCCGGATACAATAGTTAGAATCGGGCAATAAATTCAATAGTAAACCTGTCGAAATGTGCAGGGAAGTACTTTTTCAGGTACTTTTCATAATTCAGCCTGATTTCCGCTTTAAAAGGGTTAGGTGCAAAACCGAAATTTATACCGGCCGTAATACGGTCAGCAACGATTTGCTTTGATTCAGTTCCCTTCCCCATAAAATCCCACCTCAGAACCGGACTGACAATCTGTATCATTTTTGCCCCAGTATAGAAATTGTAATAGGAGTGTATATAAAATCCGAACTGGTCCTGGGCAATATAGCCTGTATCAGTATAATGGCGGTGTATGTATTCGGTTTCAATTAAAAGGTTGCGGTTCTGATAGCGTAATTCACCGCCGTACATAGAAAGGTTATTTTCGAAAAGCGTCGAGCCCTGGTACAAATTACCTACTATTCTGAAGTTTTTAAGAGGCTCAGCAATAAACCTCGCCGAATAATTTGGCCTGTTTATCCACTGAGGGTTGTTGTTCCCTGTACCATTCATTGCGGCTATCCATATATCGAAAGGGATGTGGAATTTAAATTTATAGTTAACTACAAAACCAATGTCTCTTAATCCATCATTGGTGTATTTTGCCACAAAGGATCGGTTTGCAAAAATATTTTCAACAGGATTCCTCAAATAATCAGTTCCAAAGGGTACTTTCCGCTGGCCCATATACATGTCCAGGTTTTTAACAGGAGTGAACTTAACATATGCATCCAGCATCTTTATTTTACCCTCATCGGATAAGTCAACCTCCACGCGGTACCCAAAATATTTGTTAATGTTCCCTTTGGCACCAAATCGTGCGTTTCGCACTTCGAACCGCATTTTTTTGCCTTCAAGATCGAATTCGGCTTTGGCTTTCACCGAACCATCAATAACAGGCACATAATCAATCACTGGAACTGTTTGGTCAGGCTTCTGGGCAGTTAGCTTTGATATGCTTATTGTACTAATAAGCAGCAGGAATAATACTTTTCGAAACATCGGGGATTATTTAGGACAAAAATATCCAATTATTCGGAATAAATAATAAAACTAAATAATTATATTAAAATGCTGGTTATGAATCTAATGTGTCATCTCTGATATTCGTTTTACTCCTATTTAAAATTGCCAAATCTGCGTTACATGGGCGTAACTCCCAATTTGATATTATGATTTTACAAGCTGGCACCCGTTAAGTGCTTTTATTTTAATAACATCATTTTCATATTTGCTTCATATTCAACCTGTACTTTTGGGAAACTCATTAGTATGAACCCGATTTCAATGAAAAAAAATATAATAGCCAATTCAGGTGATGGGCCTCCGGGATTTAATTTTCATATTCTTGAAACTCACAGGCTCCGTTTCCTGAATTATAATGCAGTAAATATATTGTCGAGGCTGTTTCTTGCCCTTTTTGCTGATTTCTATCCGCCCCTTAAGCACTAGACTAACGGATGAAAAAACAAAAACGCCTGCTGGATGTACTTGTAATCTCCGATGTTCACCTTGGTACATACGGATGCCATGCCAAAGAATTACTTCATTACCTGAAAGGGGTCAAACCTAAGATCGTCGTTTTAAACGGTGATATTATCGACATATGGCAATTCAGTAAGAGTTACTGGCCAAACAGCCATATGAAAGTGATAAAACACCTGTTCAACTGGATGGGGAAGGGTATAAAAACCTATTATGTTACTGGCAATCATGATGAAATGCTTCGCAGGTTCGAAGGCCTGAAAATGGGCTCACTGCAGATTGTAAACAAGGTTGTACTCATTTTACCGGATGGTAAAAAAGCCTGGATCTTTCATGGTGACGTTTTCGACGTAACCATGCAGCATTCAAAATGGCTGGCTAGGTTGGGCGCAGTCGGGTACGATACGTTGATATTAATAAACCGGCTTTTTAATTTCTTCTCGGAAAAGATATTTAATAAAGGAAAGCTGTCCTTATCGAAAAAGATAAAGGAAAGTGTAAAGTCGGCTGTATCGTTTATCAATAATTTCGAGAAAACGAGCGCCGACATTGGTATCAGTAACAAATTCGACTATGTTATTTGTGGTCATATACACCATCCTGAAATCAGGGAAATCAGCAATGATGAAGGCCGTATTGTGTATCTGAATTCAGGCGACTGGGTCGAGAATTTATCAGCCCTTGAATTTGTTAACGGGGAGTGGTCAATCTTTCGGTTTGATGATACACACAAAGCTGAAATGATCCTGGAAACTGAAGAAGAGGAGGAAAATATTACGGTAAACCAGTTATTCGATACTATGTTGCAGGAGTTTAATATGATGCGCCAATGAAAATATTATATGCTTTACAAGGTACAGGCAACGGCCATTTGAGCAGGGCACGGGATGTAATTCCTGTACTTATGAAAAACCACGATGTTGACCTGTTGATCAGCGGATCGCAGGTTGATGTGGAATTGCCTTATGAAATAAAATACAGGTTCAAAGGTCTGGGATTTATATTCGGTTCGAATGGGGGTATCGACCTGGTTGAGACCTACAGGAAGAATTATATAAAAGTTCTGCTTTCGGAAATAAACAGCCTGCCTGTAAGGGAGTACGATTTGGTAATCAACGACTTTGAACCTGTGTCGGCCTGGGCTTGCTTAATCCATAATGTAAAGTGCATTGCCATAAGTCACCAGGCAGCTGTATTGCATAAAAAGGCACCGCATCCTAAGGAAGGCGATATGGTTGGTAAGGCTATTTTGAAGAACTATGCACCCGCCTATGCGAAATACGGATTTCATTTTAAAGCTTATGCTGACAACATTTTTACCCCGGTTGTACGACGGCAGGTCAGGGAGCTGAAAACTTCTTATACCGGCCATTATACAGTTTACCTGCCAAGCTATGACGATAATCGTTTACTTAAGGTTTTAAAACTCTGCGGCGATACCCGTTGGCAGGTTTTCTCGAAACATTGCCGGCATGCCAGGGGATATGGGAATATTACAATACAACCTATACACAACGATGCTTTTATCGCAAGCATGGCCGCAAGCGAAGGCGTATTATGCGGAGCCGGGTTCGAAACACCTGCCGAAGCCCTTTTTATGAAGAAGAAGCTTATGGTAATACCCATGAAAGGGCAGTACGAGCAGCAATGCAATGCTGCAGCTTTGAAGGAAATGGGTGTGCCTGTTTTAAAAAGCCTCAAAACAGAGAACGTTGAAAAAATCAAAAGCTGGCTAAAAAACAGCCCGGCCGTTGAAGTTGATTATCCTGATAAAACTGAGTCAATTATTAACCAGATTCTTGAACTGCATGCACCAACTGGCATCCCTGAACCGGTTAAAGAAAAGGAATATTCGGTTAAGCAATTCAGGAACATGATCCTGAAAAAGATAATTACACAGCTTTAATCGGGGGTAATGACATTTACGGGGAAGGACTTTGGTCGTGATTTCAAATGGGGAGTAGCTGCAGCAGCCTATCAGACCGAAGGCGGCTGGCAAGCGGACGGGAAAGGGAAATCGGTTTGGGATGTTTTCACCAAAGTAAAAGGGAAAATATTTGAAAATCAGAACGGGGATATAGCCTGCGATTTTTACGCGCGATATACTCGTGATCTTGAATTGATGGCAAGACTCGGGATTAAGAATTTCCGCTTTTCGTTGTCGTGGAGCCGCATTATCCCCAATGGAACCGGTAGGGTAAACCCTATGGGAATTGAATTTTACAACAGGGTGATTGATACCTGCCTTAAACATGGTATTGAGCCCTGGATAACATTATACCATTGGGACCTGCCGCATGAACTCGAAAAAAGAGGAGGCTGGACCAACCGGGAAATTGTAAACTGGTTTGGCGATTATGTTTCACTTTGTGCCAGGTATTTTGGCGACAGGGTAAAAAACTGGATGATTCTAAACGAACCCATGGTTTTTACCGGTGCCGGCTATTTCCTGGGTGTACATGCCCCCGGGCGGAAAGGTCTTAGTAGTTTCCTGGCTTCCATACACCATGCAGCATTATGCCAGGCCGAAGGAGGGCGAATAATGCGGTCGGTTGTTAACGATGCCCGCATAGGAACTACATTTTCATGTTCATACATTCAACCCTACAGCGATTCGGGAGCCGATTTCCTGGCTGCACAACGTGTGGATGCACTGCTCAACAGGACATTTGTCGAGCCCCTTGCCGGGCTGGGTTACCCGGTAAAAGATCTGAAATTATTACAACGGCTCGAACCCTGGGTAAAGGACGGGGACGAAGGTAAACTTGCCTTTAAAATGGATTTTGTAGGTGTTCAGAATTATACACGCGAAATCGTTGCCAGGTCGGTAATAACCCCATTGATGTGGGCAAAAGTAATAAAGCCGGAAAAAAGAAATGTGGAAACTACGGTTATGAACTGGGAGGTATATCCCGAAAGTATTTACCATATGCTAAGGCGGTTCAGCAAATACAGTAGTTTTAAGGAAATCATTGTTTCTGAGAGTGGCGCAGCTTTTCCTGATAAATTAGCCGATGGCAGGGTGCACGATGATAAACGAACGGAGTACCTGGAAAACCATTTAAAACAGGTTCTTAAGGCGAAACAGGAAGGCATGAATGTAAACGGATATTTTGTCTGGAGTTTTACCGATAATTTTGAATGGGCCGAAGGATATAAACCACGGTTTGGGCTTGTCAGCATCGACTATGCAACACAAGAAAGGATTGTTAAAGATTCAGGATATTGGTATAGTTCTTTTATTCGGGAAAGCAATCGCCTTTAAATATTTTGAAATTTATTCTTCACGAAAGGCTTGTTTGTCTGCATGTTATCTAACATGTCATGGAATTCCGGCATTTATTAATATTCAGTTAACATTGAATACGTATTTTTGCAAAATAATTAATCAACACACCAAAGACGACGTTTCGAAGCCGTCATAATGAGCGTAAGGAAAATGGTAACCAATGGTTGCCTGGCTCACACGAAATAAATCAAAGCAATTTACTGAAAATCCTGTTGCTGGTGCAAGCACTAATAACATTGATATTTCAACAAATTAAAGGAGAACTTTACCATGTATATACCTATAAACCCCGAATATATTGTTGCCAGCTTTGAGAACCCGCTTAAATTATCGCGCCTCATAAGAATAATAAAATACGAAAATTCAAAACGGCGGCTAGTGAAGCGAATCCCACAACCCTCTGTATAAAACCAGGTCCTACGATTACTTCTGGCTGGGTTAATACACTAATCCGGCTTTAAGGATATTATCTGTCTTCGTAGAAATCAGTCTGCATTATTTCAATGCCTGATTTTGTTCTAAATGACGGTTCCTGCGGCAGCTTTGCCTGAAGCTTAGTGATAAAAATGAGAAATGAATTCCCGGCATGAAACTATGTGCCTGGATTACTGAACAGTACGTTTTTTATAAAGCATTTTATTACTATATGCTCAGCAATTCCGAATAATGATCATCTTCCTGCGATTGCCTTGTACATCTCCGCATCGGGATGACCCTGTTATGTGGGATGAGATAATCGGTGAATTCAAAAAAGTCAGCAAGTACCTGGGGCGACCCGCCCATATTCATTTGACTTTTCGATTCGGGGTAATCGTATAATAGGGGTATGTCGATTAATGTGTTGACTGATGTTATATTCAAATCTGCTTCCGTCTTAACCTGTTTGTTTTCCATGAATAATATTATTTATACAGCACAAATGTCGATCAAAGTTTGACTGAAACTGTTATGGGAATCAAACATAATAATTTGATAAAGTTAAATTTCCGATCATGTAACATACTGTTAATATTGAACATAACTTAATTCTATGCCACTGTTACTTATCGGAAGTTCACTTATTTTATTTGCCCTGGATCGGATACTTATGGGACTTGATGAGTTCGGTATACCTGTAATATACATCCTCCATAATGGATTCCCAGGGATGATAAAGTGATCTGCGGGCTCCTTCACCGGCTTTTTTTATAGCATGCTGATTTTTCATGAGGGCTACGATCTTTCGGGTGAGATCTCCAGCTTCATTCTCAATCAGAAATCCGTTTACGCCATCAATGATGCTCCCGGCCGATGGAGTGTTAGCTACCACTACCGACGGGATATCGAAGGCTGCTGCTTCCTGTGTAACTAAAGGCGGATTATCGTAAACTGATGGAAACAAAAACAAATCCGATGCAGCATATACATACCGGAGTTGTTTCCGGTCGGTGATTACACCTTTGAATACCACGTAATCCTGTAAATTGTACTTTTTTACAAGTTTCAGCATATCACCGGCTGCATACCCTTCGCCAACAAATACCATTTTAAACGATTTCCCTTTTTCTTTTAAACGTTTAAGCGAATCGATGATGAGCCGGATATTCTTTTCCCACCTGTGCTGCCCAACATAAAGCAATACAAAATCATCCGTTCCGGCCTCTATCATTTTAAGCCCTTTTTTACGATATTCAATCCCCTTGAGTTTACCGGGTACAGCCATATCGGTTCCGTCGGGCATAAGCTCGTAAGGTCCTTTATAGCCGTAATTCTTTAATGTTAAACCGGTTGCTTTATCCGGAACCCATACCAGGTCGGCCGAATTATAAAAATCGAGTGTAAACCTTTTCAGGAAATCAATAATCAGCTCATTATTGATTGCTTTCGTTAAATCATCGCTGTACCTGGAATAGAAGGTAGTTACAAGTGGAATACTAAGTTTTTTCGAAAACTCCTGTGCAAGATGCCCGCTGATATAGGGACTATGTGCATGAACAAGGTCGAATGGCACCTCCCTGATTTTGTTCTTAAATTTAATATCAATAAACGGAAGGCCTGAGCTGAAAGGATTCAAGCCAGGCAGGAGAGCTGTCCTGAACCTGTTTACTTTATAGGGAACCTGATCCTGGTAATCATTCGCTTTTGGGGCAATAACCATGCTCTTCCCATATTTCGAGTTGAGCCCGAGGGCATAGTTATGCGTTGCCATTGCTACCCCATCCATAACGGGAAAATACGAATCATTAAATTGTCCGGTCGTGATTTTCATTTTTATTTCTTTGCTGCAAATATCGGCAGCTAATACGTAAATATCTCACAATTAACTATTTGTTAGCGAAAGCTTAATACTTACATAATAATGTCATACTGACAACTCTTCTTTGATATCAACAAAGTAATAATGGAAATTAAAATTCACATGAAGCCGGCTAAAAGGGAATAAAAAGCAAACCGGGTTCAGTATAAAAAAAAAGCTGCACTTGTAAAAGCGCAGCCGGGGCCCTATGAATCAACAAACTAAGTTTAACGAATTGAATTCAGTTTTATATCAATTACTTCTTTTTCGCTGGGTTGAAGTTTAAGGTTTTCGACCAGGCTGTTTTTGTATGAGATCAGTGATAAAACCAGGTTATAGTTACCTGCATCCAGGCCAGTGATAGTGAATGCACCATCCATATCGGAATATACTTTTACTTCGGTGCCTTCAACTGATATGGCAACACCTGCAAGTGATTCGCCTGTTTTGTTATCGACTACTTTTCCTGTAATACTTGCTTTTGCACTGGCAGCAACTGGCATATCGCCGGTAGCCCATACTGTATTACTGATAACTATTGAAAGTACAACTAATAAGATGCAGATGGTTTTTTTCATGGCTTTTTACACTTTTTATAAGTGCAAAAATAATCCCACTGTATTAATCGAATATTACTCCTATGTTAAATCAATGTTAAGTATTCGCCGGGCGGCAGGAGGTAGTCCAAAAGTACGGCTTTTATCAATTGCAAGAGTTAATTGCCATAATTTATAAATTTAGGCTTAGGCTGAACCCATTTCATCAGAATTTATTGGTTGCTTTATAACAAGATTCTGCCACCGCAATATGGAAAATATAGCATATAAACTCGAATTTCTAACAATTCAGTTTCCATTAATATCCGGATTCCCTTATTGTCAATCTTTCAAAGAATATGTATAAGTATTACAGTATGTCCCGATCATTGTATTTCTGAATTCCGAAAGGTACTTTCAGGCTGAACGTTATATTCCTTCCAGGGTTGTTGAGTCCCACTTCCTTTAAAGTCGACAGATGATCGATATACTTAGTGTCGAAAACATTGTTTGCGCTTAAGCTTACTGAAATGAACTGATCCCGGCATTTGATATTGCTCCCTATACTGAGGTCCAGCAGGGTATATCCTTTTGTAGTGGTTTCGTCGGTTGCCGTATTGTTCTGATCAAAAGCCGTTAACGTATTTACCGAAGCATAAGCTTTATAGGTAAACAATAATTTAGCCTTTTGCGCCCTGATTTCGAGATGTAGTTTATCAGCAGGAATAAATGGGAGATAACCGCCATTTTCCATCTTCCCGCTTACTGATGCGAAAGTTGTTTCCAGCGAAAGCCATCTCAAAGCTAAAGGGTGAAAATGCAAACCGGCTTCACCTCCATATATAACCGAATTTGCCTGCCTGTATTTGTATATACTTATCCCGTTTGTGGTTTGGGTTCCTGTTGGTGATATGTAAATGTAGTTCCTGATGATATTATAATAGCCTGCCAGGTCGAAAGTGAAATTATCGGTATGATAATGGAGGCTGGCATCTGATTCGTATGTGTTTTCAGGTACCAGGTTCTGGTCGCCGGTTTCATAACGTGATTCGTGCTGCCCGTTCGATGTAAGTTCAGCTAAATTCGGTGTGCGATAAGCAGTTGCAAAGTTTGCCCTGAAAAGAAGTTTTTTCGTAGGATTGTAAGTTGCTCCTATTGAACCGCTTAAGCTCCCGTAACTTTTATTAACGGCAGCCCGATAAGTCAAGGTATCCGAAGGCAAGCCGATGGAAAGGGTCGATATCGATTTGGTATCGTAGCGTATTCCTGTTTGCACATTCAGTTTGCCAAAGAATGAATATTTAATCAATCCCATTGCCGAATAATTATTGATTGTGGCATCGGGTAATAACTTTGTTTCCCTATGATTAATATTTGTATTTGCCTGGTTAAACCCCTGGAAACCAATAATGTATTCCGTATTTTCTTTCGAGGGCAGATGGAGTTTGGTTTCATAAGTTAATGTTGCCAGTTGCATCTGGATTTCATAAACGCCTGCTTCCGCAAAATGCGTCAGCCCAGTATTCTGGTAGGCGGCATTAATATCCAGTTTATAATTGTGCAGGTATAGTTTGTTTTGGGACGAAACTAAATGGGTAGTAAACTCCTGGTACCAGACCGAGTTCTGCCTTCCGCGGGTTGTGATTTCCTGAATAACCTGATCCTCGACTAACCCGAGTTTTTCGTGGTTATAGTCATAAAACACTTTAAAGCTCCCGGTTTTATTTGAGGTGCCCACATTCGCTTTAACTGATAATTCGTTGAAGCGTGAATTGGGAGCAAATTGTCCTCGGCCCTGGAGGAAATCGGCATTATTTTTTTGTCCGACACGTATACCACCATAGATTTTTTTTGAAGCGCCCTTTAACCCCAGGTTATTGGTTATACCCAGCGTATTCGAAAAAAGCTGTAGGTTGTAATCACCCATTATTGTACCCACCGGAGCAGGTCTTTCTTTAATAAAATTTATTACACCTCCCACGGCATCACTGCCGTACAGCAACGAAGCCGGGCCTTTTATTACTTCCACACTTTCGATGCCAAATTCGTCGATTCCCAGGGGGTGATGATCCGAGTACTGGTAATTCTCGTAACGGACGTCATTGTTTAGTATAAGTATATCGTTCATGGATAAACCACGGATAACCGGTTTTGCCACCCCACTTCCTTTCGAAATCATATCGACACCAGGCACCCGGGTGAGCATTTCTGAAAAATTCGGGCTGCTCTTCATGGTTTGCGGATCAAGTTTAAGTACATCGATCTTCACCGCGTTTTCATGCTGCGTTGAGTTATAGGCTCCTGAAATGACAATTTCGTCGGCTTCGATTGACGTTTGCGTAAGCTTGCTGTTCAGTACCAGATCTTTCCCATCGAACCGGGCAGTTTCAACAGTGCTGGTATACCCGAGAAATGAGAACTGAATCTTGAGCTTTCCGTTTGGCAGGTTTTTGATTTCGTAGTACCCGTTTTTATCAGAAACTGTCCCCTTATTCAGGTCGGGAATAAAAACAGAGGCGCTCGACAGGGGTATATTATTCTGGTCGGTTACGATTCCTGATATTTTATTTTGAGCGGATGTGTATTGATACAAAGCTATCATAACACATACCAATAGTATGTTTTTCAATTTATTACATTTTAAAGTCCGAAAATAGTTAAGTTAACATCACTTGGGATGTTGAATTTTAAACCAGTCGAAAAGGAGGGGCGCGTAATAAAAATGAAAATTGGGATAAGCCGGAATGATATAGCGAATTGTAATTATTATTATACGAATCGGGAGGATTATCCTTCTGTAAATCCAGGTTCTCAATGTCGGGTGTAAAAAGAGAAAATCCGAAATTGCATATTCCGCATTTTTCATGCATCAGATGGATATGTTTCTCGTTTTGAGCTGTGCACGCCCGGTAATGCTCGTGATTGTGATCGAACCTGATAACCGTTGGCAGCAAAAAGGCTGTCAGCAGAAATAAAGAAATTATATGTTTAAAATTTCTTATCATCAAAGATTCAACTTATAAATTAATTTTTTTAATATCAATAAATGTACTATTTATCGCTATAGTTTAAGATGCATACTACTAACCCTTCTCAATCGATTAAGTTCATTCAGGGTGGAAACAATTCAACACAAATCCAAATCCGATGTCCTTCTTTCGCTCCTTCGTCGGTTCCGGGTGTTGATAGGAATGAAAAGAAAAGTAATTAGCATTGCAAAATGGAGTCCGCTCCTGAAATTCAAAAATACAAAGAGTGCCAACAATTCACCAAGACACACAAAAAGCTAAAATTCAAAAAAAATAAATTGGTGCTTTTTTGTGCTTTGGTTGCTGTAAATTAGTTTTCGGAAGGGATTCAAGTTTCATGGTTTCAGGGTTGACGGGTTGATTGACAAATGACAATTGATAATGGACAATGGATAATTTGGGTTGGGTTGATAGGTTGATGGGTTGATGGACAATTGACAATTGACAATGTGCAATTGGTTTGATAGGTTGAGGGATTGAGGAATTATGAATTTTGAGTTATGAATTATGCGTTATAAGTTGCTGGTAGGCTTTTGTCATTCTCAAATCCCCAAATCCCCAAATTTTCAATCCAATTCCTCCGTAGTGAAAAATATTGATTAACAGTTGACAATTCGTAAATCGTAATTCATAAATTCGTCCCGATAGCGATCGGGATCCGAAATTAATACCGGGTTGTGCCGTCACGCATCACATTCCGATAGCTATCGGCAGCGCACCAATGTGGGGGAGTGTGTTCTTGAAACGGATTACAGGCTGAAATAAATGATATCCAAAACCGGTTGGCTGTTAATACATAGTGTTGATGGACTGGATTTTTATTGGAGCGGAACATCACCGGGTCAAGCGGGTAAGCAAGCCGACACGCACAAACTTCATGGTAAATGAATAATTGGCATTTGCAAATCCCGTATCGTATTAAACAAAAAACCGGCGCATCCCTGTTCTGTATATCAAGCGCCGGTTTTGTTTTATTCCGGTTTTTTACCCGCTAACCGGTGTCGGCTTTTTTGCTTCAGGCGCAGCAACTGTGCTGCTGCCACCATCGATAAGGAAAAGACTGTAAAGTACTGCATTGTCCTGGAACACCAGTTTGGAACACTGGCAAACCAGCGACATCTTTTCGTAAACGGCGTTCATGGCCTGTATGCGCTGGCCAGAATCCACCGAACGGTTTTTCCTGGCTTTTTCCTGGGCTAAATTCTGGTCAAGAATGCGCTGTGCCAGGGTATCGAGCAGTTCAATATCCGTTTCTTTCATCCCGCTGGCTAAAAGGCCTGCTTTATTTTCAGGTTTTGACGCTACCGAATAGGCGGCGCGCATCAGGCCGGGGAGTTTCAGCTGGCTGTCGCGTGCCGCATTGTACTGTGGCTGTCCCAGCAGTTTCAGCAAGGCGGCATTTTTCGGGAAGGCTATCTGTGCATAAAGCAGCACTGATTGATAGAGGGTACGGCCCTGGTCCATAAGGGCCTGGAGTAGGGAAGTCTCACCGCTCTGGACGGCTACCGAAGCATAATCGGGCAGCTGGGCACGCGCGTTGACAATAGTAAGTGCCCAGTCGTCGGCAAAAGGATCGGCCAGGTTCGGGAATAACTCAGTAAAACGGCCTTTATGTTCATTAAAAGAGGCCAGTTTTACTTCAGCCTGCTGCAACATCTCTTCGTCGGTTTTTTTGAAGTTACGCAGCATAACATCAGGATGTTTCATACTAATTGATTTTAAATGTAAATACTCAGTGAACTATACAGGGTTACGATATATGCCACAGGAACGCAGGATGAGGATACAGGAACCAATTGACGGATACAAGAATAAGCAATAGAGTAGCAAAGCAGTAATAGTGTAGTAAAGATAGTGAAAATAATGCGGGTTTGGTGCCGGGAAGGTCAAATAATTATCGGTGAACCTGTTGATAATCGGCGGTATACTGTCAGTTAACTGGCTGTTAAACTGGCCCGGAAAGCGGAAGTGTTCTCATAAATGGCGGAAGAAAGCATTTATTGGGCGGAAGATGTTTAACACAGGGTGGTAGGTGTTTCCCGTAAGGCGGAAGATGTTTCCCCTAAGGCGGAAGATGTTTCCCACAGGGCGGAAGATGTTTCTCACAGGGCGGAAGATGTTTTCCACAGGGCGGAAGATGTTTCCCGAGCTCGGGAAATATCTTCCGGGTGCCGGCCCATTGCTTCCGGGTGCCGGTTTATTGTTTCCGGGTGCCCGGTAATTGTTTCCGGGCGAAGGTCGTATGCTTTAAAGAGGCGAGAAGTCTGGTAAATGAAAGTTCCGAAATTAATACCTCGTCCTTCACGCATCAGGGTCTGACGGGGATAATGCTGCCAATATTCAGAAGACAATTAATAGCATTATCCCGTACAGTGCAGCCGGAAATTTCTCCTGCCGCCTTTTAAAAAATAAAATTAATAAATCAAATCATTTGGCCGATAACACAGAATCTATCGGAAGCGTGCCAAGGTGGGGCCTGTATGGCATTAAATTGAATCAGTTTTCAAACCTGCCTTCAATTTTTCAAAGTTTTGGAAGGGGCGTGCAACGGCTTCCTTTGTTAGCCGTATGTATTTTTGTCTAAATATACTTTTGTAATAAGTCATTTGTAAGTTTAAGTAGGGTCTACTGTTTAACTACAAATGTACTGATCAGTA
>CAISRK010000375.1 GCA_903887815.1 uncultured Bacteroidales bacterium
AGCGAGCGCAAGCAGGCTGAAGCAGAACTTGAGGAAAGCCGCGAAAAATTCAGGGGTCTGTCCGAAGCCGCTTTCGAAGCCATCTTTATCTCCGAAAATGGTCTTTGTATTGAGCAGAACCATGCGGCGGAAAAAATGTTTGGCTATACATCGGAAGAGGTATTTAACAAGTCCGGGATCGAATTTGTTGTGTCTGGAGACCGGGAATTGTTAACGGATAAAATGCTGTCGGAGAATGAAGATCCATACGAAGCAAGAGCACTGCGCAAAGACGGGACTACATTTCCTTGTGTTTTACGGGGCCGGATGATGCACTATAAAGGACGCAATGTGCGGGTTACTTCTGTATCTGATATTACCGACCTTAAAAAAGCAGAAGAAGAAGTAATACAGGTGTCAACCCGCTTGGCGTTGGCAACACGTGCCGGTGGTGTTGGGGTATGGGATTACGATATTGTTAATAATGTCCTGGTATGGGATGAACAGATGTTTGTGCTTTACGGACTTGAAGTTAACAATTATACGGGCATCTACGAGACGTGGCGGTCGGGTCTGCACCCCGACGATATTGAACGCAGCGATTCCGAAATCCGCATGGCAATAGAAGGGGAAAAAGAATTTGATACCGAGTTTCGCGTGGTATGGCCTGATGGCTCCATTCACAATATCAAGGCCCTTGCGACCGTGCAGCGCGACGATTCCGGCAATTCGTTACATATTATAGGAACCAACTGGGATATTACAGATCAGAAAAAAACCGAAGCGATACTTTTAAAAGCAACGCTGGAGGCGGAAATGGCCAATCAGGCTAAAAGTGTGTTCCTTGCTAATATGTCGCACGAAATCCGGACACCCTTAAATGCAATTATCGGTTTTTCACAACTTATGAACCGCGATAAACTTCTCACAGAATCACAGAAAGAATATAATGTTTCGATTATTCGTGCCGGCGAACATTTGCTGTCACTTATAAACGATATTCTTGAGTTATCGAAAATGGAAGCTGGCCGTTCGGAATTAAACCCCGTAAATGTTGATTTGAATGCCCTGTTCGACGACATCCGGATGATTTTCAGGGAACCGGCCAAGGCCAAACACCTCCAGTTTATTTTTGAAACAGCTGATGATCTCCCGCAAAACATAATTGTCGACGACAACAAGTTGCGAAGGATTTTTATCAATCTGATCGGGAATGCAATAAAGTTTACCGACGAAGGCGGAGTGGCTGTTCGTGTCCGAACGGATAAAACAGGTCAGCTTAATAGCCGGCTTGTTGTGGAAATACAGGATTCGGGTCCCGGTATTGCCGCCGACGAAATGGATAATCTGTTCAGGCACTTTGTTCAAACCAGCACTGGAATAGACAAACGCAGCGGTTCGGGATTAGGACTGGCACTGAGCCGCGAGATGGCCAATTTAATGGGAGGCGACATTACGGCTTCCAGTGAGGTTGGAAAAGGTTCGGTCTTTACTTTTTCGGTTGCAATAAAAGATGGTAATGCCGAAGCAGTGAAAAAATCTGACAATAAACGTGTTAAAGGAATTATTAATCAAACCTCTGAATGTCGTATCCTGGTAGTAGACGATATGACCGAAAACCTGCAGATCGTTGTGCAGTTGCTTAACATGATTGGTTTTAAAACAAAAGAAGCTGTAAACGGACAGGACGCAATTGAAAAATTCGAAGCATGGAATCCGCATCTCATTTTAATGGATATGCGTATGCCTGTTATGGATGGCTATGAAGCAACCCGCCGCATTAAACTCACGGAGAAAGGGAAACAAACACCTATAGTTGCTCTTACTGCCAGTTCGTTCGAGGATGAACGACGGGAAACAGCTGCCCTGGGCATGCAGGGCCATATCCGTAAACCTTTCCGCGAAAGCGAACTTTTAAATGCGATCGCTGATATTCTCGGAATTGAGTACATTTATGAGGACGAAATAACTCATTCACCGGATAGGTTTTTGATCGATGATGATGCATTTGGTGAAAACATTGCTAAACTGCCGTCTGACCTTGTTTTACAGATGAAAGATGCAATAGCTGTTGCTGATATTGACCTGCTGATTGAACTTATTGATAGTATTGGCGCCAATAATTCAGAGCTGGCAAGGCATCTTTTATTACTCGCCAATAATTACGATTACGATTACCTGCAACAATTATTAATCAGAAAGCAAAAAGAACTATGAAAGACGATTCCACATCACGAGAATATATCCCAAACATACTGATTGTTGACGATGTTCCTGCTAATTTAAAAGTATTAAGCGGCATTCTGAAAGATGAAGGATATAAGATCAGGCCAGTACTTTCGGGTGAACTGGCTTTGCAGGTAGCCGAAAAAGACAAACCTGACCTTATTCTCCTTGACATCATGATGCCAGGACTGAATGGATACGAAGTTTCGAACCGCTTAAAGGAAAACCCTAATTTAAAGGACGTACCGGTCATTTTTATCAGTGCATTGAATGATACAAGCGACATAGTAAAAGCATTTACTTCGGGCGGTGTCGACTACATTACAAAACCATTCCAATCGGAAGAAGTAAGGGCCCGTATAGCAACTCATATTAGGATTAGCCTGCAAAACCGCGAATTGCTGAAACTCAATGCCCAAAAAGATAAACTGTTCTCCATTATTGCTCATGACCTGCGTGGCCCTATAGGCGCTTTTAAGCAAAGCCTCGAGCTGATCACCAGTGAAACCCTGTTGAATGAAAGTATGAAAAACAGGCTCCTTAATCTCTTAAATGTATCGGCTAATAATACCTACAATTTGCTGGAAGATTTACTCAACTGGGCTAAGTGCCAGATTGACTTTGTAAATATTGAAGCTCACAAATTTCAGCTCAGGCAGCCCATACAGGAAAATATCAATTTACTCCTGCCCCTGTCCGGTCAAAAGGGAATAACCCTAACCGCACATGTTGATGATAACTGCACTGTTTTTGCTGATCAGGCTTCGGTTGGTTTGATAATCAGGAACTTAATGTCAAACGCTATAAAGTTCACTCCTGCAATGGGAACCATTTCAATAACTGCCACCGATAAAGGATCCATGGTTGAAGTTTCCGTTGAGGATAATGGGGTAGGTATGGAAAAACAATTAGCCGACAGTCTCTTTATTTCGAATACCTATTTCAGTTCGGCAGGAACCAACAATGAAAAAGGGTCGGGTCTGGGCCTTGTCCTCGTAAAAGATTTTGTTAACCTTAATGGTGGAAATATCAGGGTGGAAAGCGTTTTAGGCGAAGGAAGTAAATTTATTTTCACCTTACCCAATAAAATTCCTTAAATCATATAAAAATGTACGGAATTGTAAATCAAGCAATTGAAGATCTTGTTAGAAGCCGGTTCGGGGAAGAAAAATGGGTTAAAGTAAAAGAACGCAGTGGTGTGGATGAAGATTTTTTTATAAGCAATGAGCCTTACAATGATGAAATAACATATAAACTGGCCGGTGCTGTAAGCGAAGAAATGGGTATATCGATTGCCGAAGTCTTACAAGCCTTTGGTGAATGGTGGGTACTGAAAACCGGTATGCAAAAATACGGCGGCCTGATGCAGGGTGGAGGCAGAACCTTAAGGGAGTTTTTATTAAACCTGTCCGTTTTTCACAATCGCATTATGTTAATCTATCCCAAACTTACCCCACCTGAGTTTATGACAAGTAATGTTGAAGAGAGAAGCATACACATTCATTACTTTTCGAAACGGAAAGGCTTACAGGAGTTTGTCAGGGGACTGCTTAGCGGGTTGGGAAAAATGTATGAAACCCCTGTTAACATTATACTCCTGGAAAGCCGGGAGAAAGGCAGCGATCATGAAATATTTAAAGTGAGCTGGTAAATTCTGAAATTATGATCACCTTCGAATCATCGCAGTTTAACCGGATTTTCCCGTTTTATATCTTACTGGATCAGCACCTGTTTGTTGAATCGAACGGTACGACATTGGAAAAACTTTTTCCCGGTATTAAAGGAAAAGCTTTCGCTGATAACTTTATTATTAAAAGGCCTGAATTACTCGTGCCCGATTTCGGGTCGTTACACTCATTGGTCAATCAATTACTGGTAATTGAGTGCAGGAATCCGCAACAAACAACTCTGCGGGGCCAGGTTGAATTTATACCGGATAAAAATCAATTGCTGTTTATAGGTTCCCCATGGTTTGGGTCGATGGAGCAAGTGATTCAGAACAACCTGAGTCTTCATGATTTTGCCCTGCACGACCCGATGATCGACCTTCTTCATGTTTTAAAATCGCAGGAGATAACTACTGAAGATCTTAAGAAATTACTTCAGACTATTAACACTCAAAAAAATGAACTAAAAAATGCAACCAGGGAAATATATGATATTGCCCTGTTTCCTATGCAAAACCCTGATCCGCTTATAAGGATCGACTTTCAGGGCAAGGTATTGAAGCTTAACCCGGTTGCTGAAAAACTCTCGGAATTTACTTTTAACAACCAAAAATATACTGCTCCGGAATTCTGGGATTGGATCGCTTCCCAGGCTGATCAAAGTAAAGAACGCGAGATTATTGAGGCAAAGTCGGATAGAAACTGGTATTCGTTTGTAATAAAGCCTCTCCCGAAAGAAGGGTATATGAACATTTACGGCAGGGACATTACCGGGCAGAAAGAAAAAGAAGAACAACTTCTGATCCTTTCATCAATTGCTGCCGAAAATACCCATGGAGTAGCTATTGCTGATTTGCAGGGTAAGATTGAATGGGTAAACCGCAGTTTCGAAAAAATGACCGGCTACAGTATTGATGAGATCAAAGGGAAAAAGCCCGGGCATATTCTCCAGGGGGAGGCTACAAGCAAAGAAACCAGCGCTTATCTTCGAACCCAGATTAATAACGGTGAACCATTCGTATGCGAAATCCTGAATTATAATAAATCAGGGCATCCTTACTGGTCAAGGATACAGGGCCAGGCCCTTAAAGATAAAGAGGGTAATGTGATCAAATATTTCTCAATTGAGGAAGATATTACAGAACTTAAAAAGAAGGAACTGGACCTCGAACGACTTTCATTGGTTGTTAGAAGCAATATCAAAGGCGTTCATTTTACCGGTGCCGATTTCAGGATAAATTATGTTAATGAAGCATTACTCAAGCAAACCGGGTATGAAATGAATGAGGTTATCGGGAAAAGCCCTTCCGGGATTTTCCACGGACCACTAACACAGGCTGAAAGCATTAAAGCCCTCGAATCAGGTCATTATGCAAGTATGCCAGTTGACGTTGATATTATTTTGTACCGAAAGGATAAATCATGGTTCTGGGCTAATGTTAAAAAGCAGCCACTCGAAAAGAAAGATGATATACAGGAATATTTTTCGATTATCGAGGATATCAGCGAAAAGAAAGCAGCAGAGGAAACCCTCAGGGATTCAAAAATAAGGCTTTCCGAACTGATCAAAAGCCTCGACGAAGCAATATTGCTTGAAGACGAAAACAGAAAGATAGTGCTCACCAATATGAATTTCTGTTCAATGTTCGGCATTCCGGCCAGCCCTGAAGAATTAACCGGAGCCGACTGTAGCGCATCGGCTGAACAAACCAAATCCATGTTTAGGAATCCCGAAGAATTTGTCAGAAGAATTGACCAGACCTTACACGAAAAAAAGACAGTACTGAAAGAAGAACTGGAATTGGTTGACGGTCATTATTTCGAACGCGATTACATACCCATAATTATCGAGGGAATCTACAAAGGCCATCTCTGGAAATACAGCGATATAACGGAAAGAAAAAACCAGGAAAATTCACTAAAAAAGCAGGAGGAAAAATACCGTAACATTATTGCCAACATGAAAATGGGATTGCTCGAAACGGACAACAATGACATTATTATGGATGTTAACCAGCAGTTTTGCGAAATGTCGGGCTATTCCAGGGAAGAATTAATCGGGATAAAATCAATTGAACTCCTTGTAGGTGAAGGTTTCAAGTCAGAGGTCCATGAAAAAAGCAGATCGAGGCTTAAAGGAGCTTCGGATACTTACCCCTTACAGGTAAAACTTAAAAACGGAGATTTACGCTGGTGGCTTACCAGCGGCGGGCCAAATTATAATGACAGAGGCAAACTTATTGGTACGGTTGGTATTTCCGTCGATGTCACCGACCAGAAAAAACTCGAACAGGAACTCGAAGTTGCCCTGCTTAAAGCCGAAGAATCATCTGTTGCCAAGGAAGCTTTCCTTGCCAATATGAGCCACGAAATACGCACACCGCTAAACGCAATAATCGGGATAATAAGGGAATTCTCACGCGAATCCTTGTCACCTAAACAGAGCATGTATATTAAAAATGCTGCCCTGGCTAGCCAGCACCTCCTTTCGACCCTAAATGATATTCTCGATATTTCCAAAATCGAATCCGGTCAGCTGGCTCTTGTTATGCACCCTTTTAGCCTGCAGGAAGTAATTGTTGATGCGATTGCTATCCTGGCACCCTCAGCACAGGAAAAAATGCTTAAAATCAGTGACCGTATATCTCAAAACATTGCCCCTGCATACAGGGGCGATTTGAACCGGATCAGGCAGGTACTCCTCAATATTATCAATAACGCCGTAAAATTTACAGAAAAAGGAAGTGTTTCGGTTGAATGTATACTCACTGGTGTGACAAATAATATTCATCACATTCAGATTAAAGTTACAGATACAGGGATTGGAATGGATGAAGCATTCGTGAAAAATATTTTTGACAAGTTTTCGCAGGATGATTATTCAGTTGTACGTAAATACGGAGGAACCGGCCTGGGAATGGCAATTGTCCATGAACTTATTCATATTATGGGTGGGACTATAAATGTTACCACTTCGAAAGGGGTAGGAACTACCATCGAAATTAACCTGGGACTTGAACTTGCCAACGAGCACGAGATTCAAATCAAAACCACCTCTGAAAGTTTCAACTCACTTAAAAACAAAAATATCCTGCTGGTTGAGGATAACGACCTGAACCGCCTGGTTGCCGAAAATTTACTTTCATATTTTGGGATGAAGGTCACCGAAGCTATAAATGGGGTGGAGGCTATTAAAAAATTGAAGCAATTCCCTTTCGACCTGATATTGATGGATCTCCAGATGCCTGAAATGGGTGGGATGGAGGCGACAATGATCATCCGTAACCAGATGCAACTCAAAATACCAATAATTGCAGA
>CAISRK010000376.1 GCA_903887815.1 uncultured Bacteroidales bacterium
ATACGGATAATGCATTGACTATTTCGGAATTCAAACTTGAAAGAACCGAGAAGGTAAAACGCACCACTGCTATTCTTTTGGAGGAAACGATCGAGGAACTGGAGAAGAAACGCAAAGCTGTTGAGGAACAAAACCGGGATCTTGAAATTGAATCTTCGCTTGAAAGGGTGCGGACGGTTGCCATGGGTATGCGCAAACCGGATGATATGCTCGAAGTATGCCGTATCATCTCGCAGCAATCCGAAAGCCTGGGCATCAAAGAAATACGAAATGTACAAACTGCAATTATTTATGAAGATAAGGGCACTTATCTCAATTATGAATATTATGCAAAGCATGAAAAGCTACTTGTAACAGAAGTCGATTATAAAAACCACGAACTGCAAAGTTTATTTGCCAACCAGATGCTGGGTGGTGCAGAAGAGCTGTTTGCTTCTGCCTTATTAGGAAAAGAGGTACAAGACTGGTACAACTACCAGAAAACTACCAACCAGTTTGCCGATAGTTTCCTGGAGAATGCCCAGTCCCTTCATTATTACTTTTATTCTTTAGGCGCGGTCGCTTTAGGAATGTCGACCTACGCTCCTTTGAGTGATGAGGAAATCAGTTTATTCAAACGTTTTCGCAATGTATTTGACCTGGCCTACCGCCGTTTCCTGGATATTGATAAGGCGGAAGCCCAGGCCCGTGAGGCAAAAATCGAAGCTTCCCTCGAACGCGTAAGGGCACAGGCCCTGAGTATGCGCAAGCCCGATGACCTGCCGGGAATTTGTGAGGTGCTTTTTACTGAATTATTCACATTAGGATTTGCCGAAATCAGGAATGCCATGATTAATATTCATGATGATGAAAAGGCTTCCTTTGTGAATTATGATTATTCCGACGAAATCGGTCAAAGCATTAATCGCCTGGCATACAACATTCACCCTTTAATTGAAAAACAGGTAAAGCAGATCAGGAGTGCAGCGGATGCATTTTCCATAACCTCCTTTGCACAAGAGGATTTAAACGATTGGATAGCATTCAGGAAAAAGATAGGCGAAAAGGATGACCCCAGAATTGAAAATACGGACGCCCTGTTTTATTATTTCTACTCCATCGGTACCGGTTCCATTGGAATATCAACTTTCAGTTCCATTACCGAAGAGAAACTGAGTGTCCTGAAACGTTTCCGCAATGTTTTTGATTTTGCGTATCGCAGGTATACCGATGTGGCGCAGGCCGAAGCACAGGCCCGCGAGGCGCAGATTGAACTGGGCCTCGAAAGAGTGAGGGCAAGGGCAATGGCAATGCAAAATTCAAGCGAGCTTGCTGATCTGGTTGCCACCTTATTTAAAGAACTGATCCGGCTTGATTTTGCATTAACCCGATGCTACATCTATATTATCGATCCCGATTCATTAGCGTTAAGAGCGTGGACTTTTAACACTGAAATTGACGAACTCCCGGAATCCTATTATATAAAATATCTCGACCTGCCATACTATAAGGCATTGATTAATGCATGGAAAGAACGTAAACAGAAATTTGTTTATGAACTTGGCGGAGAGGAGAAGAAGGCAACTGACCATGTGCTTTTAAATGAAACTGAATACTGTCGTCTACCCGAGGCGGTAAAAACAGGAATGATGTCGGTCGACAGGGTCTTTTTATCTTATTCGTTCAATAATTTCGGGGGATTACAAACCGGTGGTTTAGAGCCACTTTCGGATGAAAATCTTGATATTTTCAGCCGTTTCGGGAAAGTTTTTGATCTTACCTATACCCGTTTTAATGATCTGAAACAAGCAGAAGCTCAGGCAAGAGAAGCCCAGATTGAATTGGGATTGGAACGTGTGAGAGCAAGGGCAATGGCAATGCAAAATTCAAGCGAGCTTGCTGATCTGGTTGCCACCTTATTTAAAGAACTGATCCGGCTCAATTTTGCATTAACCCGTTGCTACATCTATATTATTGATCCGGATACATTATCGTTAAGATCGTGGACTTTTAATACAGAAATTGGCGAACTCCCGGAATCCTATTTTATAAAATACCTCGACCTGCCATATTACAATGCAATGATAGATGCCTGGAAAGAAAGAAATTCCAGTTTTGTTTATGAACTTGGCGGACAGGAGAAGAAGGCGACTGAACAGGTACTTTTTAATGAAACAGAATATATCCTTCTTCCTGAAGCAGTTAAAAAGGGAATGATGGCAGCCGACCGGGTTTTTCTGTCGTACTCGTTCAATAATTTCGGAGGATTGCAAACAGGTGGTTTAGAGCCACTTTCGGATGAAAATCTTGATATTTTCAGCCGTTTCGGGAAAGTCTTTGATCTTACCTATACCCGTTTTAATGACCTGAAATTGGCCGAGGCTCAGGTACGCGAAGCACAGATACAATTGGCCCTTGAAAGAGTCCGCGCCCGGTCTATGGCTATGCAGAGCAGTGAAGAACTGGCTGAGGTCTCATTCCTGCTCAACAAGCAGATTGTTGAACTGGGCATCCCCACCCGGGGTTGTGCCTTCAATATTTATAACGAACATAATTCCACCGAATGGTTTGCTAACCTGGATGGAACTATACCTGCATACAAAACGCCAAGGGAAAATATTTTTCTCAAATATTATGAGGCCGGCCAGCTAGGCGAAACGCTTTGGATTGAAGAGTATGGCGGGGAAAGGATCAAAGAACACTACAAGTATCTGGCTACACTGCCCGTTTCCGGGAAAAAGGATGAAACTATTCATGCAAGCGTGGCGAATGTTCCGGCATATCAGATCGATTATGTTGCCTATTTCAGATACGGATACCTGCTGTTTATTACGTTGATACCAGCCCCGGAGGCCCATGAGGTATTCAAACGCTTTGCCAAAGAATTCGAACAAACCTATACCCGTTTTCTTGACCTGCAAAAAGCCGAAGCCCAGGCAAGAGAATCGCAGATTGAAGCTGCACTGGAAAGAGTGAGAAGCCGTTCGCTGGCCATGCACCGAAGTAAGGAACTTCAGGAAGTTGTGAACCATGTTTTCGAACAATTGAAGTCACTTAAAATACGCATGAATGTTGCCAGCATTTTTGTTTTTAAGCCGGGTTCGAAAGATTGGGAGCAATGGGTCGCTGCATCCGGAACTGATTATTCGGAACATTTTCAAATACCTTACGTCGATCTGCCTGTATTCCGCGACCTGGAAGAGGCAAAAAGCAAAGGCAAAGACTTTTATACTGTCAAATATACAGCCGCGCAAAAAAATGAATGGTTCACATATGCCTTTGCTCACACTGATTACAGGAAAATACCTTCGAAGCGAAAGAAATACATTCTTGAAAGTGAGTTTTATGAGTTGTCATTTGCCCTGTCAAAACATATAGGTATCCAGGTTGCAAAATACGATGGTGATGAATTTACAATTGAGGAGAACAATATAGTAAGTCGCTTTGCCCGTGTTTTTGAGCAGGCTTTTACGCGCTTCCTTGATCTGCAAAAAGCAGAAGCTCAGGCACGGGAAGCACAGATAGAACTTGCGCTGGAAAGAGTGCGGGCCAGGAGCATGGCAATGCATAAAAGTGAAGAACTGGTGGATACGTCAATTGTCCTGTTCAACGAATTGAAAAATATAGGAATTACAGCCATAAGGACCGGTGTGGCAACCGTGGACAGCGAAAACGGAAAAATCGAAATATGGTCGTCCCAGTTTATTGAGCAAAATGATATCAGGATTCTTGGGATGGTTCCAAAAAATATTCATCCGTTTTTTGAGGGGTATTATGAATCCTGGAAAAGGAAAGACTCTTTTTTCATTTATGAAATCGCCGGTAATAATCTCAGAGATTATTATAAATCCTTGTCACCTGTTCTTTCTTACCCCGAAAAGAATGAATACAATCCCAAAGAAACCTTCAGCATTTTCTTTTTCCCCGAAGGATCTCTTAATGTTGTAACTATTGATGCTCTGACTGAAGACCAATGCAGCCTTATGATCAGGTTTGCTAGAGTATTCGGGCATATTTATACCCGTTTCCTCGATCTGCAAAAAGCAGAAGCCCAGGCAAGAGAATCGCAAATTGAAGCGGCTCTGGAAAGGGTCAGAAGCAGGACTATGGCCATGCAGAAAAGTGATGAACTGGCTGAAACCTCAGCTGTTCTTTTTCAACAACTGATTCTGCTGGGAATTGAACCAAACCGCTTATATATCACCATAATCAAGGACGATCAGGCTAATGCGGATTTCTGGATTACGGATGAAGACGGCAGCAAAGTGAGTTCTGCCTTCGAAACGAACCTGAACAATAACCCGGTCTTCAAAAAAATGCTTGATGGCTGGAAAGGGGAAAAGAACTCTCTAACGATTGACATGAAAGGGAAAGAACTTCAGGATTATTTTCAATACCTCAGCAGCCTGAATGTTCCTTTCAAGGGCGGACTTGCACAAACCCGCAGGATACAGTATATCGGCTATTTCAATAAAGGTTTTATCGGTATGGCATCACCTGTTGATCAGCCGGAAGAAATCATACAGTTGTTGTCACGGTTTGCTGCAGTATTCAATCTCACTTTCACTCGTTTTAATGACCTGAAAATTGCCGAAGCCCATGCCATTCAGGCAGAAGAGGACCTGTTAAAACTGCAGACTGAAAAACAAAGAGCCGAAGAAGCCCTGGCTGAACTTCAGGTAACCCAGAAACAACTTATACAGGCCGAAAAAATGGCTTCTTTGGGCGAACTCACAGCCGGCATTGCCCACGAAATCCAAAACCCGTTGAATTTTGTAAACAACTTTTCGGAAGTAAGCAGCGAGTTACTGGATGAAATGAAAACTGAACTCGATAGAGGAGATATTCAGGAAGCAAAAGCAATCGCTTCGGATGTAAAGCTAAATCTTGAAAAAATACTGCATCACGGCAAACGTGCTGATGCCATTGTAAAAGGCATGCTGCAACATAGCCGAAGCAGTAGTGGTGTTAAGGAGCCTACAGATTTAAACACTTTAGCTGATGAATACCTGCGCCTGGCATATCATGGTTTACGTGCAAAAGACAAATCGTTCAATGCAACTTTGAAAACATATTTTGATGAAAGCGTAGGGAAGATTGATATCATTCCGCAGGATATGGGCAGGGTAATTTTAAACCTGATCACTAATGCCTTTTACGCAGTAGATCAAAAAAAGAAACAAAACCTTAATGGGTACGAACCGACTATTTCAGTTAGCACAAGCCACTTCCTCTCCTCCGGAGAGAGCCTGTCCCGATCCATCGGGAGCCGGGGGGAGGTCCTAATCTCTGTAAAAGACAACGGCCCCGGCATCCCTCAAAAAGTACTCGATAAAATCTTCCAACCCTTCTTTACAACTAAACCAACTGGCGAAGGTACTGGTTTGGGCTTATCACTGGCTTTTGATATAGTGAAAGCACACGGAGGGGAATTAAAAGTTGAAACCACTGAAGGCGAAGGAACCGAGTTTACAATTATTCTGCCGTTTAACTCCTGACAAGACATTTATATGAATACAATTCTCAAAAAAGTAATTGTGGTATGTTGCATTTTATCATTATGTTATGCACAACAGACGTATTCCCAGGATTATTGCTACAACTGTAATGTGGATTCCCTTGACCAGGCTCTGCTGCATGCTAAAACAGATTCTGAAAAAATTAATTTACTTACTGTGCTGATCGATCTTAAGGTTTTCGATGTGGGTAGCGGTGAGTCAATAAAAAATGACAGTATAATGCGCGTTTATGTTCAATCGCTTGTAAACTTAAGTAATTCTAATAAAATCAGGAACATAGAGGCATATAAAAGTCTATCCGATGCGTTTAATTTTATTCAAAAAAAGAACTACCTGGCAGCGCAGAAGTCTTTTGAGAATTCAGTTGCACTATTTGATAAGACGCATAAAAAAATGCCCCGATTGCTTGCCGCGATCCGATATTCATATAATGCAGCCGGGAACCAGGAGGACCGGCTTCAATTTTATACCAATAAGCTGCATTACTACCGGATAAATGGTCCTGTTGAGAATGTGGCACCCTGTTACCATGGTATAGGCGGCTATTACTTATATAAAGCTGATTATAACAAAGCGATTTCTAATTACTTAAAAGCTGCGGCACTTTACATGAAATATGACAATCAATCCTATCTGAATGACCTGGGAGTGATCGCAATGAACTATGCCAACTGGGGAAATTACGAAAAGGCGTCGGAATATTTCAACATGGCAATTCCGTTTACCAGGATTGTAAGGGACAGACGTACCCTGAATTTCTTGTATATCAGCCTTTCAAATATAAATTATTCCCTTAAAAACTTTTCAAAATCCCTAGTCTACGCCGACAGCTCACTGTTTGTTAATAACAACAGGTACCCTTCGTATGTGGCTATTGCTCATGTCGAGAAAGCTTTAGCATTAATAGGCTTGAATCAGTTAAAGGAAGGCTTCAGTAATCTTAACCTGGCAAAACAGATTGTGGATTCTTCTCAGATAAAAATCTACAGTGCTTCCGGCCCTACAGAGATTGATTACGGGTTTTATAAGTATTATTCCTCAATTAAAAAATATAATGAAGCAGCCACTTATCTGAAGAGTGCTTATGAAAAGGCCCTGGATGTTAAGTCGAATGAACTACAGTTAAAATATCTTAGGGAGCTCGCTGTGTTTTACGGGCAACAGCATAATCCGGAACTGGCAAAAGAGTATACGGAGAAATTTTTCGATCTTACTGATCAACTCGATAAAGAACACAGTTCGTTTAAAGTTGCCCAGTACGAAAACGAAGAAAAGGAGTTACTGCAAAACGACAGTATAAATGTTTTGAAACAGAGGGCTGCAGTGCAGTCTGCTACCATAAAAAAGAACAATACAATACTTTGGGGTTCGCTGGTTGCTATCATACTGATTAGTTTGTCCCTGTTTTTTGTTTTCAGGCAATACCGGTTGAATAAGAAAACGCTGTTGTCACTTCGGAAAACGCAACGCCAACTTATTATGTCGGAAAAAATGGCTTCGCTCGGCGAACTCACCGCCGGCATAGCCCATGAAATCCAGAACCCGTTGAACTTCATCAATAATTTTTCCGAAGTAAACTCCGAACTGATTGATGAACTAAAAACTGGGCTGGCAGTTGGCAATAATCAGTTGGCAACAGAGATTGCTCACGATATTAAAGCCAATGAGGAAAAAATCAACCACCACGGTAAACGCGCCGATGCCATTGTAAAAGGTATGCTCCAGCACAGCCGAAGCAGCAATGGTATAAGTGAACCGACAGATATCAACGTTTTAGCCGATGAATACCTGCATTTGGCTTATCATGGCTTACTTGCTAAAGACAAATCCTTCAATGCAACTTTGAAAACAGATTTTGATGAAACCATCGGTAAAATTGATCTTATTCCCCAGGATATCGGCAGGGTCATTCTCAACCTGATTACTAATGCCTTTTATGCTGTCAACGAAAAGAATAACCAAAATCCGGAGGGCTATGAGCCGACTGTTACAGTTAGTACAAGCCGTTCTCTATCTCCAGGGGACGGCAGCGGCGAGATTTTAATCTCAGTGAAAGACAATGGCAATGGCGTTCCACAAAAAATCCTGGATAAAATCTTTCAGCCATTTTTTACGACTAAACCAACAGGCGAAGGAACAGGATTGGGATTATCGATGAGCTACGACATTGTAAAAGCACATGGAGGAGTTCTGAATGTATATACAAAGGAAGGTGAAGGCACCGAGTTCAGTATTCAATTGCCCATTTAAATTATTTACCCGATTTCTCTAAACAACCAACGATATGAAATTTGTTCTCTGTCAAAGCATTATAATTTTTATTTTATTCGTGGGCTTTGAAAGTTCCGCACAGGCGCAGCAGGTAAAGTTCAATCTGGTTACGGGCACAAATGGAGTTTCGTTAGGGAAAATTAATGGCATGGCCTTGGATAAATATGGATTTATGTGGTTTTCCGACCAGTCATTCCGATGTATTATCCGTTTTGATGGCAGCCATATGAAACGGTACCAGAATGATCCGAAAAATCCAAACTCGCTCGGTGGCTACTACCCTGAATGCCTTTTTGCTGATGCCAATGGCAACATCTGGATAGGTTTCTATGGCATGGGTCTCGACAAATTTGACCCGTTAACAAACCGCTTTACCCATTACCGCCATAATATAAATGACCCGCAAAGTCTGGCTGATGATGTGGTATCTGCAGTATTGGTTGATCATCTTGGTAATGTTTGGGTGGGTAATAATGGCGGACTCGACCTGTTGGACGAAAAAACAGGGAAATTCAAACATTTCAGTAATAAAGCAAATGATCCTTCGAGTTTAAGTTACAATATTGTAAGAGCATTATACGAAGATAAAGCAGGTGATTTATGGATTGGTACAGGGTTTGCTTTTGATTACGGTAGCGAAAGTGGCGGACTTAACCGTTTCAACCGAAGCACCGGAACCTTTACCCGCTATATGAGTGATCCCAAAAATTCGAAAACGCTTATTAATAATAAAGTCAGATCCATTTTTGAAGACAGTTACGGAAATTTCTGGGTAGGCACTAACGGTGATGGTTTGCATACCCTGAATAGAAAAACCGGGGAATTCACCCGTCATACATTTAACCCGTCACAACCCGGTCAGCTTTGCCGTACGCCAGTCATGGATACAACTGACCACATAACATTTATTACAGAAGATGCCGAAAGAAAAATATGGATCGGAACTTTGCTGAATGGGGTTATAAGATATGACCCAGTTTCAAAGCAGGTATATCATTACGGGAGCCAGGATGATAAATCGGGTATAGTTAAGGACAGCACAAGCTGGTGGGCTAAAGCAACGCCTGATGGTTTTTTGTGGTACAGTACGCAAAATGCTAATTTATTCAAAGTTGATATTTATAATAATGTTGTTCAGCATACTGGTAACAGCGAGGATGAGGGGGTTTGGTCCTTTTATGAGGAATCTCCTGAAGTTTGCTGGTATGGAATAAAAAAAGGACTGGTTCGAAAGGATTCCAAAACCGGAACTACTCAGCGGTTTGCGAATGAGCCTGGAAATCCGAATAGTTTAAGTAATAATTTAATCTTTCGGATTAAAAAAGATAATGCGGGTGACTTATGGATTGGCACAAACAACGGATTGAACCGGTTCAATCCGGGAACCGGGAAATTTACACGGTATTACCACGATCCGGGCAATATATCGGCTCCGGGCAATATTGTTGCCAGCCTCTTTGTTGACTCTGATTCAAACATTTGGGTGGGAACCTGGGGTGGCGGACTTGACAAGCTGAACCGTAAATCAGGGAAATTCATCAACTACAGGAATCTTCCTTCTGATCCTAAAACGATTAGTAATAATTTTATTTCAGCTATAATCGAAGGTGATTCAACTAATCTTTGGATTGGATGTGGTAACAACGGTGGGTTAAATAAAATGAACCGGCATACAGGCAAGTTTACCCGTTATCTTCCTGGATTAATTATATCCTGTATTTACAAGGATGCAAAAGGAATTGTCTGGATAGGAACCCCTGGTGATCTTTTATATTACGATAAAAAATCAGATAGCTTCATTTCAGTTTCTGATCAGGATCTCGGCGATAATATTGTCGACATCTCGTCAGTGATCGGTGATAATGAAGATAACCTCTGGATTAGCACTGAGACAGGGATGTATATGCTAAATAAAAAGCGAGACCAGATTATCCGCTTTGGCAGGGAAAACGGTATTCCGGATGCAAATAACTTCTTTTATCTCGGATCAGCTGTCTTGAAGCAGAGCGGAGAGTTGAATTTCGGTAATTCAACCGGTTACTTCTCCTTTTTTCCTGGTAAACTAAAAATATCACCAGGTAAAACGCTTTTATACTTTACCGGTTTTTCGCTTAATAACAAGGAAATTATTCCGGGTAAGGAAGGCCCGTTAACTCAGCCACTTTATGAAACAAAAGAGATTCGCCTCAGCAATGATCAGAATGTGTTTTCATTTAATGCCACTTGTATTGATTTCCGTAACTCCGGGGACAGGAAAATATATTATCAGCTGGAAAACTTCGATGTTGGCTGGCATTCCACTGCTGCTGAGGAAAGGATAAACTATTTTAAAGTTCCTTCAGGCAAATATATTTTCCGCATCAAAACTGCGGATAACAAAGGCGGGTGGGTTGAAAAAAGCGTTGCTGTTATTATTTTGCCACCGTGGTGGGCCTCATGGTGGGCATATAGTATTTACGGGATTTTATTACTTATGCTGGTG